>SKQJ01000304.1 GCA_007119075.1 Bacteroidales bacterium
ATTTGTACCGGTAAGGATTGAAATTTAAAAAAAGGGATGCGCGGCTCCCGTACCTGATTATTAAATCTTATAAACCTGTAAAAATGAAACAGAAATTTATTTTACTAACGGCTTTTTTATTTTTAATTTCAATAACTATGGAAGCACAAAGTATTCCTGAGGTCACCGAGGTACACGAACCCGTGCCTCCTGTTGTAACCCCCGGCGCCGGTATGGCTCCCCCCTCTGATGCCATTGTTCTGTTCGACGGCTCCAGTCTCAACCACTGGCAGGGAAGGAATGGCAGTGCGGCACAGTGGAGAGTAGATAACGGAGCAATGACCGTTGAGCCGGGAACAGGCGATATTCAGACACGGGAGGGATTTGGCGATGTTCAGCTGCATATCGAATGGCGTACGCCCGAAGTGATAAAGGGTGAAGGCCAGGGCCGCGGCAACAGCGGCGTATTCTTTATGGGAAGATATGAGATACAGGTGCTGGATTCGTATGAAAACCACACCTATCCAAATGGAATGGCCGCCTCGGTATACAAGCAGACAATACCGCTGGTGAATGCCAGCCGGAAACCGGGTGAATGGCAGACCTATGATATAATATTCATGGCGCCGAGATTCAATGAGCAGGGCAGGGTCACCCATCCTGCAAGGGTTACCGTAATCCACAACGGGGTCCTGGTGCAGAACAATGTCGAGATATGGGGCGACACACAGTATATCGGACTGCCAACCTATACCAAACACGACGACAGGCTTCCGCTCAGGCTCCAGGATCATGGCGATCTGGTAAGCTTCAGGAATATCTGGCTCAGGGAATTATAGCAAAGAGGCAAAACAATAGTTTCAGGGATCGCGGCTTTGCCCGGTCCCTTTTTCTGTATCAGGAATTATTCCTATATTGTATCCTGGAAACTGCCGCCACGCGAATGACATTCAGGAACCCGATCCGCGGCATCTTTGTGGCCCGATATTCCGGATATATAATCAATGGATCTCCCTCTATGGCATTTATTAACCCAAATACAAACTAAATTTTTCAGAATGAGAACGACAGTTTTCCTTTCAGCTTGTCTCCTCGCGTTTCTGCAGGGACCCCCTGCCACAGCCCAATGGGTTGGGGCACCGCCTGAATATATCATATCCCTGACATCAAAATGGGAGGGTGAGCGCCTGCCTGACGGCAGGCCCCATGTGCCCGACAGGATCATTGAAAGGCTGAAAAAGGTTTCAATGGAAGAAACCTGGGGCATTTTGAGAGCCAGCGGCTATAACAACCAGTATGAAGGCGACTGGATGCTTGTCAATCCAGAACACCCGGTCATGGCCGGACGGGTCGTGACCGCCCAATATATGCCGGAAAGACCCGATTTCCGCGAAACGGTGCGGGAAAGCGGCCTGTCCGAGGGCCGCAGTCCGGCCGGCGGCACCAATTCCTGGCCCATCGACGTGCTGGTCCCCGGTGACGTCTATGTGGCAGACAGCTACGGAAAAATTGTTGACGGCACGCTGATAGGCGATAATCTGGGCACCGCAATCTATGCCAATTCCGGAACCGGGGTCATTTTCTACGGCTCTGTCCGGGACATGCAGGGATTGAGGGCGATAGAAGGGTTTGCCGGATGGGTAAAGGGGCATGACCCTTCCTACCTGCGGGAAACCATGCTCACATCGATCAATGCGCCGGTCCGCATAGGCCGGGTGACTGTCTTGCCCGGCGACATCGTGCTGGCTAACGAGTTCGGCACAATATTCATTCCCGCCTATCTTGCCGAAGACCTCGTGATCAGGGCTGAATTCATAATGCTGAGGGATGAATTCGGGATGCAGCGCCTGCGTGAAGGCAAATATACCCCCGGACAGATTGACAGCAGGTGGGCCGATGAGATCAGGGAGGATTTCCTCGACTGGCTCAGGAATTACCCTTCCGGGGAACTTCCCATGACCAGGGAGGAACTTGATGAGTTTATGAAACACCGCACCTGGTAGGCAGCCGGATAAGCTTCTTAAAAAAAGTCAGCTCACCCCAAACTCAAAAATCAGAAACTATGAAGAACGTATTGAAAGATATCATTTCCAGGCACAAGGCGGAAGAAAAGGCTTATTCAGAAGGCCTGCAGTCTGAAATAAACAATCCCTCAACCGGCGAGGACCGCCGTACCTTCCTTAAAAAAACGGCCCTGGGTGGCATTTCGCTTGCCGGGTTCATGGGCATGTCCATTGGTGACACCATGGCGAATGTGACTTCCCGCGTTCAGCGAAATTCCAGTCCATCGGACCTCCGTATCACCGATATGCGGGTCGCAGTGGTACGCGAGGGAGGACAGAAGCCTATCATCAGGGTTGACACCAACCAGGGAATATACGGTTATGGCGAGGTGAGGGACGGTGCCGACCCGCGTTATGCTCTGATGCTTAAAAGCCGTATTCTTGGACAGAACCCCTGCAATGTCGAGCAGATATGGAAAATCATCAGGCAGTTTGGCGGCCACGGCCGTCAGGCGGGCGGCGTCTGCGCCGTTGAGATGGCCATGTGGGACCTTTGCGGCAAGGCATGGAATGTGCCTGCATGGCAATTGCTTGGAGGCCGTTACCGGGACAAGGTAAGGATGTACGCCGATACTCCCTCTATCGTGAATGAGGATAATTTCAGGGAAAGGATGAGACTGAGGCTGGAACAGGGGTTTACCTGGATCAAGATGGACCTGATGCTCGAGATGATAAGGAATGAACCCGATGCCATCGTAAACCGGGATTTCTGGGAAAATCAGCCCGGCGGCCTCGGCCAGTACAACCTGAGTGAATTCGGCAATTACGGCCACTCGCTCCATCCGTTTACCCAGGTGCAGCTCACCGAAAAGGGTATCGACCTGCTTGCAGGGTTCGTTGACAGGGCACGCAGCATCATAGGCATGGAGATGCCCCTTGCGGCCGACCATTTCGGCCATTTTGACTATAATAATATGATACGCCTGGGCAGGGCGCTGGACAAATACAGGCTGGCTTTCCTGGAAGATATGGTGGCCTGGTTCTATACCGACCAGTGGAAAAGAATTACTGCAGCAATCGATACGCCTACCTGCACCGGTGAGGATATTTTCGCGCTGAACGGCGGGTTCAAAGAGCTGATAGACGAGCAGGCCGTAGACATAATCCATCCCGATATTGCTTCTTCCGGCGGACTGCTTGAAACCAAGAGGATAGGAGACTACGCAGAGGAAAACGGAATAGCCATGGCCATGCATATGGCAGGCCTGCCCATCACACTGATGGCCAGCGTCCATTGCGCGGCAGCCACCCAGAACTTCCTTGCGTGTGAGCACCACTCTGTCGACACCCCATGGTATAACGACCTGGTGATAATGACCGGCAGCAAGCCGATGTTTGAAAAAGGTTTTGCAAATGTCCCTCTCGATTCTCCGGGACTCGGCATAGAGCTGAATGAAGACGAGGTCAGGCGCAGGCTTGATCCCAGGTTTCCCCAGTACGGCTATTTCGAGCCTACCACGGAATGGGACCAGCGGCAGTCGCATGACCGGATCTGGAGCTAAAAATGCATGCCGCCGGTGGCGGGCATGCATTCAGTAGCAGCCATGCTGTTAAACCGGCCTACTTATCCTCAAGCAGGGAATCGGCTGCCAGCACCAGGAACATAAAATTGGTTGCCCCGCCGCCCATCACATATTCTGCCTGCTGCCACAGGTAGGGGAACATTTTCAGCTCGGGGAAATCGGGCCTTATAAGAGCTGTTCCCGAAACCACGCCGCCGGGGATATGGCTGTAATCCATCCGGTTATAGCCGTAGGCAACCGTCATCGATTGCGCGCCTACACCCGATACATATGAAACATTGTTAGAGCCCGGGTGACAGCCCAGAACGAAGTTCAGGGCATTCAGCATGTAATCC
>SKQJ01000363.1 GCA_007119075.1 Bacteroidales bacterium
TCCCATGTGATCCACCTGGTATCGACGGTTACCGGCAAACTGAACGGGAACATGCAGGCATACAGGGTATTTGCCGATACTTTTCCGGCGGGAACCCTGTCAGGCGCCCCAAAGCACAGGGCCCTGCAGCTGATAGATTCCATTGAGTCTGAAGGGCGGGGCTTTTACGGTGGCGCCCTCGGCTTCATTGGGCTCAGGGGGACCCTTAACCATGCCATTATGATAAGATCCTTCGCCAGTTACAGGGGAAAGCTGGTTTACCAGGCGGGAGCAGGAATTGTAATAGACTCGGTGCCTGAAAAAGAGCTCCGGGAAGTAAAAAGCAAGCTTTCGGCCCTGAGAAAGGCGCTTAAAATAGCAGAAACCATAAACTAATCCCATGGCAAGAATCCTTATAATAGACAATTACGATTCATTCACGTATAACCTCGTGCATTATGTGGATGAGTACCGTGTGCATCAAACCGAGGTCTACCGGAACGATAGGATCGGGCTGGAAAAAATAAATGACTATGACGGCATTTTGTTGTCGCCCGGACCGGGAATCCCTTCCGAGGCAGGCAAACTGCTTGAAATTATTGACAAATACAAGGAAACAAAAAGGATTTTCGGGGTTTGCCTGGGACTTCAGGCCATAGCCGAAGTCTTCGGCGGAAGCCTCCTGAACACAAGCAAAGTCTATCATGGCGTGGCCACCGAAATAAATGTGCTGGAGCCGGCACATTACCTTTTCAGGGGGCTTCCCGGGCGGTTTACCGCCGGCAGGTATCACTCGTGGGTGGTAAGAAATGATTCCGTGCCTGATTGCATGCAGGTGAACGCGCTTGATGATGAGCAGCAGATCATGGCCATGAGCCATCGCCGGCTCGATGTTTGCGGGGTGCAGTTCCACCCCGAATCGATCCTCACGCCGCAGGGGAAGGACATAGTGTTTAACTGGCTGGCAAAATTTGACGAAACCGTTGCTCATCCGTCAGAGCCTTCAGGCTATGGTTCCGCTGCCGGCCGGGAGCCGGCCGGCAATCCGGAAACCGACCACTAACAACATGTACTGAAACAATGAGACATATTCTTGAAAAACTACTCGAATCGCAGCAGCTTACCCGGCAGGAGGCAGGCAATCTGATGCATGCCATCGCAGGGCAGGAATTTAATGAAGCGCAGATAGCCGCAATTCTCTCTTCCTACGTAATGAGAACCATCAATCTCGATGAGCTTCTCGGCTTCAGGGATGCCTTGCTCGACCTGGCCGTAAAAACCGACCTTGACGGTCACCGGCTTATAGATCTGTGCGGAACCGGGGGAGACGGGAAAAACACGTTCAACATTTCGACCATCAGTTCATTCGTGGTTGCCGGTGCCGGCATTAAAGTTGCCAAGCACGGCAATTACGGTGTTTCTTCGCTTACGGGCTCTTCCAACCTGATGGAACATTTTGGCTATGTGTTTTCTGCCGGCAACGACAAGCTCAGGCGGGAGATCGAAGAGGCGGGGATATGTTTTATGCACGCCCCCCTTTTTCACCCGGCACTCAAGGCGGTGGGCCCGGTAAGAAAACAGCTTGGCATAAAGACCATTTTCAATATCATGGGACCCCTGGTCAACCCGGCCAACCCTGCCTGCCAGCTCAGCGGGGTGTTCAGCATCGAGGCCGGGCGTCTCTACAGCTACCTGATGCAGAAAGAAAAAAAACAGTTCATTGTGATCCACAGCCTCGACGGCTATGATGAAATATCGCTTACCTCCGGGATCAAGGTGTTTTCCCCGGAAGGGGAGACGCTCCTGGGTCCGGAAAGCTTCAGCCTGCCATACAACACCCCCTCCTCCCTTCACGGGGGCAACAACATTGAGGAGGCTGCCGCTATCATGCTTGCAGTGCTGGAGAACAGGGCAAGCCAGGCACAGCAAAACACGGTGCTGGCGAATTCCGCCCTGGCTGTATCATGTTACTATGGAAACAGCGATCTTGACGAGTCGATGGCAATTGCACGGGAATCGGTCGAATCGGGAAAGGCGCTTAAATGCTTCAGGAAGCTTTTGGAAATGCAGTGAAAAAAGGCCGGGATAATTTACGCGGCCTTAAAAATGACCATTACCGGTGAAGTTATGATAAGGATACTCGAGAAAATAACAAATGCCCAGCGGGCCGAAGTGTCAAGGAAAAAAAAGTATGTGCCTGTCCCTGAACTGGAGAAAAGTCCACTGTTCCCCGTGGCTGTCCGCCCGCTTTCAGCGTCCTTGCCGGAAAGGAACGGGTATGGGATAATTGCCGAATTCAAAAAAAGATCTCCCTCCCGGGGAATCATCAACTCCTCTGCAACGCCCGGAGAAGTTTGTCCGCGCTATTTTGATGCAGGGGCCTCTGCGGTTTCGGTGCTGACCAACGGCAGGTTTTTTGGGGGAAGCAATGACGATCTTCTGCAGGCAAGGGCGGCATGCGAGGGGGCCATACTCAGGAAAGAATTCATAATCGATGAATACCAGGTAATTGAATCAAAAAGCATAGGCGCCGATGCAATTCTTCTGATAGCCGATATTCTAACGGGCAAAGAGATGAGGGACCTTTCCCGGCTTGCCTCATCCCTGGGAATGGAAGTATTGTTCGAGATCCATGATACAGGCGGGATAGACAAGCTGCCCGGCGATGCCCGGCTTATCGGGGTGAACAGCCGGAACCTTGATAATTTCACCATCGACATGGAAATCCCTGAAAAGATTATCGGGAGACTGCCGGAGGGCAGCATAAGGATTGCCGAAAGCGGGATCGATTCGCCGCAGAAGCTTCTGGAACTAAGGCGGGCGGGTTTTGAAGGTTTCCTTATCGGGGAAATGTTCATGAAACAGGAAGACCCCGGCGAATCATGCAGGGAATTCATTGAATCTCTGAACCGGCTTGCGGCAGGTGATCGGGTCAACAACCCCCTGTAGCGCCGGCAAAGAGCTACTGAGTTGCCGGTATTACGGGGGCGGCCAGCAGGCCAGGGTTAAAAACCGGCTGCAGCGCCGGCAAAGATTTACTGACAAAAAATAAATATTATGCAAATAAAAGTGTGCGGCATTACCAATAACAGGAATCTCCTGGAGATTGCCAGGCTGAGCCCCGATTACATGGGATTTATATTTCACGAAAGCTCTCCCAGGGACGTTTCCCTCGGCATTGACCAGCTGCAGCTGAGTCTTGTTCCTCCTGCCGTCAAAAAAGTCGCCGTGGTGGTCGACCAGCCGATCGAAAGAGTGCTTGAGATCCTTCGGAAATACCGGTTCGGGGCGGTCCAGCTCCACGGCCACGAGGAGCCGGAATACTGCAGGCAGCTTATGGCATCATATACCGTGATAAAAGCCTTCAGAATAGCGGGCAGCCTGCCGCCCCGGCTCGGGGAATACGAGGGCAGCTGCCATTATTTTCTCTTCGATGCAAAAGGAAAATATGCCGGCGGCAACGGCATTAAATTCAACCATGACATCCTCAGGGACTACCGTCTTTCAACACCCTGGATCCTCAGCGGCGGGATCGGCGACAGCGACCTTCCCCTGCTGCTCCGTACCGATCTTCAGGGGATGGCCGGGGTGGACATAAACAGCCGGTTTGAGCTTTCGCCCGGCTATAAAAGTATTTCATCCTTGAAAGTGTTTATCCAAAAACTAAGGTCAGATGCAGCAGTTAATAAACGATAAGGGATTTTACGGCGAATTCGGCGGGGCCTGGATCCCGGAGATGCTGTATGCAAATATAGAGCAGCTCGAAGAGGCCTGTTCCCGTTTTCTGGAGACAGATGAATTCAAAAAAGAATTTCACGATCTTCTGAGAGATTATGCGGGAAGGCCCACCCCGCTATTTCATGCCCGCCGTCTTTCGGAGCACGCGGGGACAAAAATATACCTCAAACGGGAAGA
>SKQJ01000387.1 GCA_007119075.1 Bacteroidales bacterium
CCGGGCGGAAAAAAGGCTGTGCCTTCCGATAGGAAAAGCACCGGCAGCTCCAGGGTTGCTGCGGGGCCCGGCCGACCGGGTGCAAAAAGCGCCGACTCCGGCAGGGCAGTGCGGGCGACCGGGTCTCCTGGCCAAAATAAACCCGGCAGCGACTGGGAAGTTCCGGAAACCGGCTCGTCAGACCGCAGAAGGCCTTCCGGACGGAAGAAGTTCTCTGAACGGGGAAATACTCCGGAACGGGAAAAATTTCCTGAATCTTCCGAACGAAAAATGCGGGGCGAATCTTCAGGACGAAAGTCCCCGGGCGGAAAAAAGACTGCGGACAGGGTGCCTGAAAAAGGCCATCCCTTTGAAAAGTTCAGGCGCGAAAAGCCTTCCTTCAAAACAAAGAGCCCGGGAGGGCAGGGAAGGAGCAAGATGCCAGGGGATAAAAAACGGGGCGGCCCGCCTGAAAAATCCAGGGAGCCGGGAGAGCTCAGGCTCAACCGGTTTATCGCAAAATCGGGCGTCTGTTCAAGGCGGGAAGCTGATGAGCACATACTCGGAGGCCATATTACCGTGAACGACAAAGTTGTAAAGGAGCTCGGCACACAAGTGACCTGGTCGGATGTGGTCAGGTTCAAGGGGAAGAAGCTGAATCCGGAAAAAAAGATATACCTGTTGCTTAACAAACCAAAAGATTATATTACAACCGTAGACGATCCCTATGCCAAACGGACGGTAATGGAGCTGGTAAGAAATTCCTGCCGGGAACGGATTTATCCCGTCGGCCGGCTCGACCGCCATTCTACAGGTCTTCTGCTGTTTACCAATGATGGTGAGCTGACCAAAAAACTGACTCATCCGTCCCATAAGGTCATTAAGATCTATGAGGTGGGCCTTGACCGTCCGCTGGAAAAGGCCGATCTGGAAAAGATTGTCGGAGGGATTGTTCTGGAGGACGGGCCCGTAGAGGTAGATGAGATAGGTTATATCGACGCGTCTGATAAATCCAGGGTGGGGATCCAGCTGCATTCAGGCAAAAACAGGATCATAAGGCGCATATTCAAGCATTTTGACTATAAGGTAGTAAAGCTTGACAGGGTTTTCTTTGCCGGGCTTACCAAAAAGAACCTTCCCAGGGGCAAATGGCGGTTTCTGAATGAGAGAGAGGTCAATATGTTGAATATGAATATATTTAAGTAGGTCCGGACCATTTTCCGGGCCTGTTCAGGTGTTTCAGGATGAAAAAAGTGCTTATTATTATAGCGAGTCTCGCTTTTACGCTGTGTTCCGCAATCCCCCTGCAGGGGCAATCGGTTATCAGGGGACGCGTCACGGACAGGGAAACCGGCGAGCCGCTGGCCTTTGTCAATATTGTCTATAATGAAAGAGGTACCGGTACCACAACCAGTCTCGACGGACTCTTCGCAATCGAAACCGGGGTGCCGCCGGAGTTCCTGAAGCTGAGCTATGTCGGCTATGAGCCTGTTGCCGTTTATCCAGGGGAAGGGCCCGTCGGCTTTCTGAACCTGGAAATGACCAGGAAACCTTTTCTCCTTGAAGAGGTTACCGTTTACCCCGGCATCAATCCGGCCCACAGGATAATTGAAAAGGCCTTCGGGAACCGCCGGCTGAACAATCCCGAAATGCTGCCTTCGTTTTCCTATAAATCATATAATAAATTATACTTTACCCTGGTGCACGACAGCCTGCTGGCCCGTGTATCGTTGCCTGGCGACCCTGCGCTGAGCCGGATATATGCCGGCCCCCGCAGCAACAGGGCTGAAACCATTGCGGATGAAGGAAACGAAACCCCCGGGGTGACGGAACAGCCGGTTGACTCTGGGCGGATCAGAACGGAGGAATTTTTTGAGAAGCAGCATCTTTTCCTTATGGAATCGGTCAGCGAAAGGCAATACAGGCGACCGGGAAGAAACAACGAGAGGGTAACGGCCTCCAGGGTCAGCGGGTTCCGGGATCCCTCCTTCACGCTGCTTGCTACCCAGCTTCAGTCTTTTTCCTTTTACGGCGATTTCATCTCGCTGCTGGACAGGAACTACCTGAGCCCCCTGAGCCGGGGCAGTATTTCCAGGTATTCGTTTATCCTTGAGGACAGCATGTTTACCCAACGGAATGACACGCTTTTCATAATTTCATTCAGGCCTTATCCCAACCGGAATTTCGATGGATTGCAGGGGGTAATATATATCAATTCCAATCGCTACGCAGTGCAGAATGTCATTGCCGAACCGTTCGAGCGGCGCGGGATATTTAATATCCGCATACGCCAGAATTATGCTTTCGTGGACAACAGGCAGTGGTTTCCCGCAGAGCTCAATACCGATATAATTTTGGGCAGGGATGAAGACGGTGCTGATGGCCCGCCTGACAGGTTTAGTCTTGTCGGAATTGGAAAATCCTATCTTTCAGACATAACGATTGAACCGGAGCTAAGGAGACGCCACTTCAACAATGTAGAGCTTACGGTAGCTCCCGACGCTCACCGGCGACCGGATGAATACTGGAATGAATACAGGGTCGAGCCGCTTTCTGAAAAAGACTTGAAAACTTACCATGTGATAGACAGCATCGGAAGGGAAGTCAACCTTGACCGTTCGCTCACCATATTTGAGGCTGTGGCAACCGGGTATATACCCTGGGGAATTGTCAACGTTGATTATGCCGGGCTTCTTGACTATAATTATTTTGAGGGTTTGCGGCCGGGAATAAGGATTCTGACGAACGACCGCCTTTCCGAATCATTCAGGCTTGGGGGATACGCAGCATTCGGTTCGCGCGACGGGACCCTGAAATATGGCGGAGAAGCAGGAATATCCCTGTACAGGCCCGCCGATGCCGGACTTCGGTTTTCCTGGAGCAGGGACGTTGAAGAGGCCGGATCGTACAGCTTTCTTGAAAAACATTCGGTATATTCCTCCGAGAGCTACCGCCGCTTTATGATCGGCAGGATGGACTTTGTGGAAAATTATGATGTCTCGCTCGGTTTTCGCTTCATCAGGCATTTTAAGGGCAGTCTGTATTATTCCGGATCCAGGGTCCGGTCGGGCGATGATTATCTCTTTCTTCGTGAGGGGATTGAAAGGGATGAATTCGTGTTTCCCGAGGCAGGAGCCCGCATCCGGTTTGCCTGGCGTGAAAAATTTATGCAAACCCCCAGGGGAAACAGGATTTCCATGGGCACCGATTTCCCGGTCATCTGGTTCAATTACGGCCGCGGGCTCGGGGATGCCGGAGGATACGAATATACCAGGATGCAGGCCGGACTTTACCAGGGATTCGTTACCCGGAATCTTGGCAGAACATCAATAACCATCGAAGGAGGAATTGTCGAAGGAGAAGTGCCTCTGTTTAAGCTCTATCACGGGAAGGGCAGTTTCAGGGGTTTTTCGCTGGAGGCGGCAAACAGTTTCGCCACGATGCGCATGGAAGAGTTTTTTTCCGACAGGTTTGTTTCGGTTTTCTTCCGGCAGAATTTTGAAAGCCTCCTGTTCAGGTCCGGGAGATTCAGGCCGGAAGTCGTATTTGTAACAAACGCCGGTTTCGGGAGCGTTTCGGAAACCGGCAATCATCTGTTTATAAATGTTGAAGCCCCCGAAAAAGGTTTTTATGAATCGGGCCTGCTTTTGAACAATCTTTACAGGAAATTCTTTACAGGGTTTGGGTTGGGGGTGTTTTACAGGTACGGGCCATATGGATTCGAAAAGCCCGTTGATAATTTTGCCTTTAAGCTAACATTCGGTGTCAGCCTCCGCTGACCCTCTACAGTCAAAAATCATCGTTATGGCGCACAAATCAGGATTTGTCAGCATTATTGGAAACCCCAACGTTGGAAAATCCACAATCATGAATGCTCTTGTCGGCGAGAACCTTTCAATCATCAC
>SKQJ01000189.1 GCA_007119075.1 Bacteroidales bacterium
TTGCTCCATACGAAATACTCAGCTCCCGCAAATCCGCCCAGGGCAAAGCTCAGGTCCGTGCCATAGCTCCTTTCGAGTATCGACCCTTGAATGGGCGTGGCATCATAGGAGTATATATCTCTTCTGGAACTGTATCCGACTCCCAGGGATGGTCCAAAGAAGCCCTGGATGCGTTCGCCGCCGAACCTGTTTTCAAATCCTAAGGCAAGGCCGAGCAAAAGCGAGGTTTCGTTTAGCCTGTTTCCGTCATCGGGCCCGAATAATGTAGATTCAATGCCATAGTTTAGATGCAGACCGGCGCGCAGGGCTGAATTATCAGATATAAAATATTTTCCAAACAGGTGGTAATTGCTGGCAAGATTGGCCGAAGGGGCTGTATTGACATGAGTTTTCCCAAAAAAATTCCCGATGTACTGGAGGAATGGATTCGCCGCTATTCCAACTCCAAAGTTGCCGGCGCGCGGACCATACTCGGCAATTTCAACCTGGCCGTTAATGTTCAGGGAGATCAAAAATATACCAAACAATATGACTCTTTTCATAATTTCACGATTTTAATCAACAAATAATAATTATAGCCCATGCCAATCTCAGCAATTGAAAAACCTGCGGGGCGGATCATACGCAAGTATTTGCAAAGTGACAGGTCCGGAATGATTAAGATTGGAAGTTGAACAATCGAATGGGAAAAAAGTTTATTCTGCCATTCTGGTGCAAATACTCCAGGTATCCCTTTCGGGGGAAGATTACGGGATCGCTGGTACACAGACGGTAAGCATGGATATTTCCGATGTATCGGATATCCACGAGATTACGGATTTGGCCAGTATTCGATTTACAGAATAATATGTCAAGCCCCTCCGATCTGCATTTCTGCGATGCGGAAGCTTGGCGAGGCAAAGGACCTGTTGAGGTCCCTGTCATTGCCCATCATATCGATCCCCATCAGGATCTGTTCGGCGCTGCCTGCAATAGCCAGTCCCTCGACAGGATAGGCAATCCTTCCGTTTTCAATCCACATCCCGGTGGCGCCGCCGCTGAAGTTTCCGGTTACAGGGTTGATGCCGTATCCGGTAACGCCTTTCAGCAGCAATCCGCGATCTGTGGCGGCAATGATATCTTCCTGGCTGTAATTGCCCGGTTCCAGGTATATGTTGTGGGTGCCGATGCCCGGCAGACTGCTGTATCCTCCGCGCGAGGCGTTGCCGGTGCTTTTGACCCCGGCCCTGGCGGCTACCTGTGTGTTGTAAAGGAATCCCCTGAGAACTCCGTTTTCAATAAGCACTCTTTTTGCGGTTGGCACGCCTTCCCCGTCAAAGGGAGAACTGCCCAATCCTTTGGGCCTGGTGCCGTCGTCGGTTATTGTAAGCAGGGAGGAGGCAAATTGCCGGTCCATCGAGCTCTGCAAAAAACTGGCGCCCTGGAGCACCCTTTCACCGTTTACGGCTGTTATCACGCCCCCCAGGAGCGAGGATGCCACCGATGAATCAAAAATTACCGGCGCCCTCTGGGTCCGGACCATCTGCGGGTCCAGCAGCTCCCAGGCCTTGCGTGCCGCGCTGGCAGCAATCTCCTCGAGAGACTCAAGATCCGCAAAGAATCTCCGTGCCGACGATTCCCATCCGGTCCTTCTCTGGTCCCCTTTTTCGGCCACCACCCCCAGTCCGACGGAACAGATGGAAGATTTATAGTTTTTCGAAAGACCGCTGGAATTTGCGATATATACCTCGCCTTCCCTTTCGCCGAAAGAAGAACCCGAACTGTGGGTTATCCTGGGATCCTGCATTGCCAGCTCTTCCACTTTCAGGGCCATCTCTATCTTCCTGTCCATGCTTACCTGTGCAATCTGAGGGTCATACAATCCCTGCACATCTGTATATCCGGCGTCGGAGGGCAGGATATTGCTCTCATCGGGTGTTGTCAGTTTTGCAAAAGCTATTGCCCTGCTGATGGAGTCGTCGAGCGATTTCCTGTTCATGTCGTTGCTGTGGCTGAAACCGGTCTTCCCGTCCACGATTACCCTTATGCCTATTCCGGCAGTGGATGCCTCCTGGATAGTTTCGATATCGGCATTGCGAACCCTTATCGAAAGGTTTCTTCCGGTTTGCAGATAAACCTCGGCGGAATCGGCTCCGAGCCGGAGACATCTTGCAACAAGGCTTTCTGTTAATTCTTTATAGTCCATGTGGTTATATTTTGTTAATTCGTTCACAGGGGTCCGGCAAGGCGTTGTCATATCCAATAGTTCCGGCAGCCGGTTTCCTGCGATGTTATTTGTTCAAAAATCAAGCCCGGCTTCCGCCTACATTGATCCCCCTTATCCTGACCGTGGGCTGGCCGCAGGTTACTTCGGCCATCTGGCCGCCTTTGCCGCATATGCCCGGTGCGAAGTCAAGGTCGTCTCCGATGGCGTCAATGCTTGAAACGATCCCCAGGCAGGAACCTATCAGGGTTGCCCCCTTCACGGCCCGGGTCTTTTTGCCGTTTTCAATGATGTAGGCTTCCCTGCAGGTAAAGTTGAAGACCCCGGTTACCGGGTTCACGCTTCCGCCGCTAAGGCTCTGCACATAAAGGCCCTTTTTGGTTGAAGCCACGATATCGGCGGGCTTGTCGGTGCCGTTTTCAATATAGGTATTGGTCATCCGGGGAATGGGTATATGGCGGAAGCTCTCGCGCCTGCCGGTGCCGGTTCGTTCCATGTCCAGCTGTCTGGCCGAAAGGATGTCGGTCATATAGCCTTTCAGAACCCCGTTTTCAATAAGCACATTTCGTTGAGCCTGAGTGCCTTCGTCGTCGAAGTTGATGGTGCCGCGGAGGTTGGGGATAGTACCGTCATCCACCAGTGTGAAATTGTCTACCGCAACCTTTTGCCCCACCTTGCCGGTAAACGCCCCGATTCCTTTGGCAATGTTGTCGGCTTCGAGCGGATGGCCCACCGCCTCGTGTATCAGTACGCCGCCCCACCCGTTTATCATCACAACATCCATGATCCCGGCGGGCGCATCCTCTGCGTGAAGCATAGCGATCGATTCCCTTGCAGCCCTGCGTGCAACGTCTTCCGGCGTATGCTGGTCGAACATTTCAAAGCCCGAGTGCATGCTGACCCGTTCTCTGGACATGTGGCGGGCGTTTCCTTCCTCGCCCATGGTCTCCACTATAAAGAACAACAGCGGCAGTTCATCGCGCAGATAGATTCCCTCACTGGTCGCAAGCACACGGCCCCGGACCTGGTCATAATAATCGATCTTTGCCATTTTGATGCGCGGATCGTAATCCATCGCCGCCTGGTTGGCCCTTTCCATGATCTCGATGCGACGGGTGTCGGCTATCTCGTTCAGAGGCTGGTTGACGGCAACAAAACAATCGCGTTCTGCCGGTGCAATGTTAACGGGGGTCACGACGGATGAGTTCCTGGCAACATACGAGGCAACCTCGGCGGCCCTCATCAGGTTTTCCTCGGTAATCTCGTCGGTATAGGCAAACCCGGTCTTGTCGCCCGAGATGACCCTGACACCGGCTCCCTGGGAAATCCCGTAAAGGCCGCTCCTGAAAAGGGATTCTTCCATTATTATCTGCCTTGAAACCCTGTTTTCAAGATATACGTCGGCATATTCGCCTCCCCGGGCCAGGGCTTTTGCAATGACCCGGTCAAGCACCTGCTTGTCGAGATCCATCCCGGGGGCAGCTGCCGCCGGATGGCTGCAGGATGATAAATGCCCTAACAGGGTGGGGGTGGCTGCGAGAAACAGTCCGCCCTTGAGGCTCATTTCCACAAATTTCCTTCTGGGAATTACTTTGACTCTTTGCTTATTCATATTTTCCGGTAATTTATATCATTTTGCATAACCGCCGCTGGTGCTGCAACCTTCGTTTTAAA
>SKQJ01000062.1 GCA_007119075.1 Bacteroidales bacterium
CCCCGGAAGGGTTCATGTTTTTTTATGTATTTATCATTCTATTGCGAGGCCGGAAAGAACTGCGCGGAATGATTTTTGCATATCACTAAAGTATCAACAAGTTATAGAGCTATGGATGTGAAAGAAAAAATGATCGAGCAGCACCTGGCAGGCCGCGATATATTCAACGAAAGAGTCCTTGATGCCATGCGGGCAATTGACCGCAGGCTATTTGTCCCAGCCGAGATAAGAGATCTGGCATATGATGACACTGCTTTGCCAATAGGCCGGGGGCAAACCATCAGTCAGCCGTATATCGTGGCATATATGGCCCAGGCCCTTGATCTGCAGCCTGAGGATGTTGTACTTGAAATAGGGGCGGGATGCGGTTATAATGCCGCGGTAATGTCCCGTCTCTGCGCTCATGTGTACACGATTGAGATTATCGAATGGCTTGCTCAGCTGGCACGTGAAAATACAGAGAAAGCCGGCATTCCCAATGTTTCGGTGCACTTCGGTGATGGTTCCCGGGGGTGGCCCGAGAAGGCGCCTTATGACAGGATCGTGCTTACGGCCGCAACTTCAGAGATCCCGCTGCCCCTGAAAAAACAATTGAAAACAGGCGGCAGTTTGCTGGCACCGGTCAGCGACACACTCCAAAAGCTCGTACTGCTGGAAAAGAAAGGAGAGGGTGATTTTATCCAGAATGATCTGATACCTGTACGTTTTGTGCCGATGACGGGTGCAACGGGAGAACCTGCCCGGTGGAAAAAAGGCAATCCGAAACAAAAGGAAGATTAGTTACAGCTTTTAATTCTTTCGAGGCCTGAAGGTGAAAGAAGAACAGATTTCAGATTATCTGTTTAAATGTCCGAAATAGAGCAGCTGCTAAATAGTGTAATTGTTTACCCAGAATTGGGGAATTTTAGCCTGTTATGCATTTAAGGGAATTAGCGTAACAAAAATCTCAATATAACTTTCTATGGACAAGCAGATAGATAAACACCTTGAAGTGGCGCAGAAACTTCTGGATGACTTTTTAAGCCGCACCGGGGTGAAGGATCCCGGCAACAACCAGGAATACCGGTATTTGTGGACGGATGCATTTGCCGTTCAATCTTGTTTTGCCCTTTCGCACGAAACAGGCGAAAACGATTATAAAGCATATGGACTGCTGCTTATTGATCTTGTGCATTCCATTCTGGGGAAACACAGGAAAGACGATCCCCGTAAAGGCTGGATTAGCGGTCTTCCCGCCGATGAGGGTGTTGATCATCCTACTGCAGGGGGATTGAGGATCGGAAAAAAACTGGCCGAGCGTCTCAACGGGGAGCCATATAATAAAAGCCTCGAATGGGACCGGGACGGTCAGTATTTCCATTACCTGACCCGCTGGTTCAACACTTTGCTTCAAGCCTACCTGGAAACAGGCGATAAGAAATTCGCCCGCTGGTCGGTCGAACTTATCGAAGTAACCGAAAAATTCCTGAACAGGGATAAAGGCAGGCTCAGGATGTACTGGAAAATGAATACCGATCTTTCCAGACCCGTGGTCGGCAGTATGGGAGCCCATGACCCGCTTGAAGGCCTCGTATGTATTATCAGTGCTATTGATGCATATCCTGAGAAAAGATCCTCCCTGGAAACCATCAAGAGCGAATTGCATTTTATTTGCCAGGATATGAGCTGGTTCACATCCGATGCACTTGGAATCGGCACATTGATGCTAAACACAGCCAGAGCGGCCGAACTCAGTTTTAACGCCAAGCCCCTGCCGGCAAGCATGCGGCCCGAATATCTCTTTGCCGACAGCATAGCCGGCCTGCAGGCTTTCACACGACAGGTTTACAACAGGCTGGAACCTGCAGAAAACAGGCTGGCATTCCGGGAATGCGGATTGACGCTAGGCTTCAGGGTTTTGTATGGAATGAGGGATAAATATAACAAACTGGACATTGATTTCAATGAGCTGGGCCGGTTCCTTTACCTGGTCGAAGACATTGAAGATTTCTGGTCAAGGCCCTCAAACCAGAAGAACAGAACCTGGCAGGCGCATCGGGATATCAACGCTGTAACCCTCGCCGCCAACCTTCTGGCCCGTAATCATCCTGAAGTTTTCTGCGGTGTCCGGACCGGTGTTATTTAAGGTAGCGTAGAAAATTTTCCCCATCTTGTGCTTGCAGGCTGTCCTGCATTCCCCACTCCTGAACCGGTAAATGGTCGGCAATCTGTGCAGCCCGTGGCAGCTCTTATGAGTTCCTTGGGTGGCCTCATCTGAGTGGGCCCTGCCGCCAGCAGGTGGTCGATTACATGTTCGCCGATATGAAAAGGGACGGACACAAAGCCAGGCCGGTTCATTTGCAATGTTTGTCGGTATACCTGGTAGCCGCGATACTGCCCAGCGAAAGGGCTTTGCGCCAATCTGTGCAGGCTCCGGCAATATCGTTGAGGATAAACCTGGTATGTCCCCTGTAAAGATATGCTTCGGGTGTTTCCGGAGCAAGGGCGATCTGCCTGTCAAAAAGCATCAAGGCCCCTTCATAATTACGGTTGAAAAGCTCTATTACCCCTCTCTCAAGATTAATATATGGAGATTCCATAATTCATTTATTATTCTGAGAACCAAGCAACAAGAGAAATCCGGGCTGCCGGATTGAACGAATGCCCCATACGAATTCATGACCTGAGACAGGCAAAAATCCCATCCCTGATTAATTATTCAGGTATACAAAACAAGCCGCCGGCTAACCAACCGGCAGCGGGAAAACATTCAAGGGCTTATTCCACAATCTTCACCTGCGTGGCCTGGGGTCCTTTTGCACCCTGAACTTTCTCGAAAGTCACTTCCTGGCCTTCTTCGAGATTCTTGAATCCTTCCTGCAGAATATCTGTATGATGAACAAAAACGTCATCACCTTCTTCAGAAACTATAAATCCAAAACCCTTCTTAGTGTCAAACCATTTAACTTTACCTCTCATAGATCAAAATTTGAATTTCCATATATAGCAAAATTAATAAAAAAACAGCATATTCTTTTCTTCCTGTGAGAGTTTCCGGCTTATACATCAGTACCCACATTCAATAATAAAAAATCCTTTCTGAGGCCCAATGCATGGTATTGCCATAACACGCTGATTATATGAATCAACTGATTCTTCATTACAAGAAAATCGTCCGGCCTTGTTAAAAAAATATTTGCACCGCAGACAAAGGCTTCTTCCACGGATTCATCCTTAACGGCGGAAGAGTATACGGCAAGCATTACTTCGCTGAAAGCATAATCGCCTCTTATCTTCTTCAGACAGCCCAGTCCCCCGCAATACGGCAGACCTGTTTCCATGAATACGATATGAGGAAGCTTTAAAGGATTTCCTGCAAAATGCTCCATTAATTTTCGGCTGTCTGCTACACATTCGAGCTGGGTACTGATCCTGATACCTCCCAGCGCCTCCCTGAAAAGATGGCAGTCATTCCCATCCCGTGTAGCGAGCAGCAGATATAGAATATTTGAAGTCATTGTCAAAAGAATCAATACTAAAATGTGCCTGACCGTTTTTCGATTAATTTCTGAAATACTGTCGGGGTCAACCCGGTTGTCTTCTTGAACTGGTTTGACAGATGGGCGGCACTGCTGTAATTCATTCTCCAGGCAACCTCGGTCAACGTCATTTTATCTTCAATTATCATCTGCTTTGCCCGTTCAATACGCTGCAGGATCAGATAGCTCTGTATGGATGCATGAGTTACCTCAGAAAAAATCCTGGCGAGGTAACTGTAACTGAAATTCAATTTTTTGGCTAAATATGATGATATTCTTGAATCGGGCAGTTTTTCATCCATGTAAACCAGTTCTGTAATTACCTCCTTTATTTGCTGAGCTATGGAGTCCTTATGATC
>SKQJ01000092.1 GCA_007119075.1 Bacteroidales bacterium
ACAGACAGCGGATCGCTCGGGGGCGATATGTAATACCTGGGCCCCCTGGACCCCATCTGGTGGCGCTCCACGCTCAGCTGGGGAAACCATTCCTTGCTGAATGCGCGTGAAACAGCCTCGTTTTCACTCATGGCAAGGGTTATGAAATCACGGTTTATGTTATGTCCTACATATTTATGATAGACCCCCGGCATTGACGATCCTTCATATCTTGTCCCTTTGTATTTGCGGTAATTTTCGACGATCATGTTCATGCCGTCAGGGTTATGGGAGGGGGTGATCATATAAACGGCATTATCGAGGATATGCTGAATCCTGGGGTCTTCAGAAGTGATCAGCTCATGGATAATGAGGGGGGCGGCCTGCGAGGGCCCCACTTCGGTGGAATGCATGGAAAGCGTCATCAGGAAAAACACCCTTCCTTCATCGACAAGTTCCGCCCTCTCCGAATCATCCATTTCATGGTCAAGGGCCAGCCGGCGGTTAATCTCTTGCAGTCGCCCGATATTTGAGATGTTCTCTTCCGAGGAAACAAACAGCAGGTACATTGGTCTTCCCATTTCGGAATATCCTATCTGTTCCATTTTGACTTTCGGCGAAGCTTCTTCGAGGGTCTTCATGTAAGCAATCATCTCCTCATAATCGAATAGCATCCTGTCATCACCGGGAACAAACCCAAAATGGGACTGCGGCGAGGGAATGCCGGAAAGGGCTGGATGTGCGCTGGACTGAGGCATTGCGGACAAAACAATAAAACAGGCAATAAGCAAGTTCAATAGGAATACCGGGGTCTTTTTCATCTTTTATTAATTGTTATTCGGGGGTCAGGTTTATATTTTCAGAATAAAACAGGCCGGATACCAACAAAATGGCGCGGGTAAAACGAGTTTCAAATATAACAAACCTTTATCAAAAATATTTAAATTTGTCCGCCGGAGGATATACAGGCAAAAGCATAACAGATTACAGCGACAATGATATTCCCCTTGAAAATAACATTTCTCCTGGCATGGCTGGCATTTCTTCCGGTCACTCCGGCCTCCGGCCAGTCAGTCGACCGCATCCTGCTTGAAGCGGGCAATTTCCGGCATGAATTCGGCGATTACAGGGGTGCCGTTGAAGCCTTTGCTCTCGCCATAGATATCAATCCCGATTTTGCCCTTGCCTATAATAACAGGGGCATTTCAAGAGCAATGCTTGGCGATGACCAGGGAGCAATCGAGGATTACTCAAGGTCTCTGGAAATTGATAAAAACTACTCCCCTGCCTATCTTAACAGGGCGGCCTCAAAATATAATACCGGCGATTATTACGGGGCCATTGCCGACTACGGCGAAGCCCTGAAGCTGGATCCGGAAAATCCGATAGCATGGTACGGAAGAGGCATCTCTCACCTGCAGATCAGGTATTTCATAGGAGCATGTGAAGATCTGAACACTGCCCTTGATCTTGGTTATTATATTGCAAAAGATCTTATTGAAGAACACTGCAGGTAGTACGCCGCTTCACCGGGATTGGATTTATGCCACAGACTATGATCAAGGAACTTTGTCAAATAATTTCCCGGTCCATCAGTCAGTCGGCAGGCAATCTGCCGCGGATCGTCACAGCCACCATAACACGGCAGGCGGCAGGCAATCAGCCGCGGCAGCAGCAGTGGTCGATACAGCGACACGGCAGGCGACATTTTTAAACAAAAACGAGGTTTTCAGGATTAAGGGCAGTTTCACCGTTCATCCGGTAGGCGGCAAGCAATCCGCCGCGATAGCAGCAGTAATCCACACAGCATAAATTGGCTGCCTGCAGCCCCGGTCTTTCCCTGAGGCAGTAATGTCCTATAAAAACAGGTTTTTTATCCTGAGGGTAAGGCAGAAACCTGTTTTTCTCCCCTTTCTTAAGGAGCCTGTCGGGCGAAATTCCGTACTCTCCGAACGCAACGCCTGAAAGACTCTGGCCATCGGGCCTCATCCACCATTTTATCCGCAGGCTGTCGACCGCGTTGCCCAGGGAGTTCACCAAAGAAACAGGTTTATTGACCTTGATCTCCACACCTGTCAGCAACACACTTACCACATCATTCTCTATTGTGCCCTCCCTCGCCGAGTTATGGAGGAATGATTCCGTGATCCGGTTCCCCGGAAGGGTGTTTTTGACAAATTTGACCAGGTTCTTGTCCCAGCAGGCATGAACAACCCTGAAGTGTTCAAACTCGAGGAACAATGGCAGTGTCTTCATCCATTCCAGGTACTTTTCCAGTTCTTCAGGACGTCCTGCAAAGGCTTTGGTAGTATAATAGAAAAGGCTTCTGTTGGAGGAGTTGTGTTTTTTCAGATAGCCCCTGCCGTAAGATTTGGTATGGTAACAGATAAGATTGTATTCATGGTTTCCCATTACAGCATAAGCAGCCTTATGGTTAACCATGCGGCTCACTATTTTAAGGGTCTGCCGCACTTTTTTCCCGCGATTGATAAAGTCGCCGGTGAATATTGCCTTGCGCTCGGGATGAGAATAATAACCGTCCGTTCTGGTATACCCCAGTTTTTCAAGGAGGACTTTCAGGGAATCAGCCTTCCCGTGAACATCGCCTATAATGTCAAACATTGGGAAGAACGGTATTCATTGTTAGCGGGAGAAGGGGTGCCTTGACCGGTGCCTGAAAGGATCAGAATAGGGGGAGTAGAAACCATAAGGATTATTGCCCCGGTTAATACCGATCTCTGCACCGAAATGGAAGTTGTCGCTAAAACGGTACTCCAGTCCCATTGTCATTCCGTGGTTTCTGTATTCCATGAAACCCTGGTTATTGGCTCCGCGGTTCATCATGGCCTGGCTCATCGAAAACACCGGCAATTGTCCTTCTTCCCGGTAAACAGTGCCGGACAAAACAAGATTTTCGCTCAAAAGATATCTCCCGGAGACAAACATGGAATGGTCGGTCATGCCCTGCATCGGTGCCGAAAAACTGTTTTCAACGAAAGAATTGACTGGCATGTTATTGTAACGGTTGAACGAAAAGCTGCCGCCGGCAATAATTGTGAAACCAGGGCTCACATCATATTCAAACCTTGGTGAAACATAATTGCCTATCATGCTGGTTCCTGAAGAAAACGAAGTAAATCCGGTCCCCATTTCGAGACTGAAACGGGAATTCTGCGGCAGCTGACCGCTGAGCAGCCCTGCTCCCCTTGCCTGGCCGCTGTTTAACAACCCCTGAGATATTCCAGGCATGGAGATCAGGAGCAATGCCAGCAGCAGGTATGATTTTCGAATTGTTTCCATAAGCATGAAAAATAATTCTGTCAGTTTCTGTAAAATTACTTCAAAATTAACGTTTTTACAAGCCCTTTATTGTGAAAAATCACGCCCCATGCATGGATCGGTTAGTAACTTTTAACTATCAAGCCTTACGGCCCTTGAGACAGCCTTAACCCTGTTTAATTTATGCAGCAGCAGGTCGAGCTGTGATTTATTTTTTACCAGCACCCTGATAACGCCCTCAAATACGCCATCTTTGGTGTCGACGCTTATGGACCTGAGAGTCATTTTAAGCTCTTTGGAAACAATATCGGATATTTTGTTGACAATTCCTATCTCGTCGGTTCCAAACAGCTTGATCATCACCTGGAAGGAGCTGTTTTCAGAAGAGCTGGTCCACTGTGCCCTGACGATCCGGTAGTCATACCTGCTGAGCATTGAAGGGGCGTTCGGACAACTGGTGCGGTGGATTTTTATCCCTCCGCTGACACTTACAAAACCGAAGATGGGATCGCCAAATACCGGATTGCAGCAGGGTGCGAATTTATAATCAATATTATTCAGGTTCTTGTCAATTATCAGAATGTCGGCCGCCTTATCTATCCTGGTCTCAAC
>SKQJ01000232.1 GCA_007119075.1 Bacteroidales bacterium
ATGGGCTCTGAAAAACAATTATATTTCCATCGTGCCGGTAAGGGTAGACTTTTCTGATATCAGTGCAATGGAAAAGCTAAAATCGGTATATGCAAATACAGGAATTTAATTCGCAAAAGGCCGGCTTCACAGGCGGAATCATTCTCCCCCTTGTCGCCCTGCTGGCATTTTATTTATACAGGTACAATTCAATTCCCATTGCCGAGTTTTTCCGGTACGTGTATTTCAGGAACATACTTTCGCCCCTGTTAAGCCTTACTGTTTTGCCGAACCTTCTCCTGTTCTTTATATTCATCCGGAACGACTTTTTGCATGCCGCCCGCGGTGTCCTCATGGCGACAATCGCCCTGGGGGTCATTGTTTTAATTATCAGGGTCGTGTCATGAACAGGATTTGTGATCAGGCATCGGGGGCAAATTTTGTCCTGTTTCAAGGCATTGTCCTGGTCCCGAACCCAATCAATGTTAGCCTATGAGGTATTACATCATTGCCGGCGAAGCATCCGGCGACCTTCACGGATCGGCCCTGATGAAAGCCCTCCGCCGCCTTGATCCCGAAGCTGATTTCCGGTTCTGGGGGGGCGACCTGATGAAGGAAGCCGGGGGGGAGCTTGTAAGGCACATCAGGGACACCAGCTTCATGGGCTTCTGGGAAGTCGCGAAAAACCTTCCCGCAGTTTATGCAAACATCAGGTACTGCAAAAAGGATATTGACTCTTACAGGCCGGATGCGTTGATACTGATCGATTACCCCGGGTTTAACCTTCGAATGGCCGGGCACGGAAAAAGGTCAGGCACAAAGGTCTTTTATTATATATCCCCCAAAGTCTGGGCCTGGAACCAGTCACGCGTTAAAACAATCAGCAGATATGTCGACCATATGCTGACAATTTTCCCCTTCGAGACTGACTTTTACAGGAGATTCGGTTATCATGTAGACTATGTGGGAAACCCGTTGATGGATGCACTGGAAAATAATGCTTACAGGGAAGAGACATTTGATGAATTCATCATAAGGAACAATCTGCCGGACAAACCCGTTATAGCAATGCTGGCCGGAAGCCGTTTACAGGAAATAGAAAGGGCTCTGCCGGTAATGGTTTCGGCAATCGGAAATTTTCCCCAATACCAGTTTGTAATCGCTGGAGCTCCTTCGATTGATCCGGAAATTTACCGGAAATACGGTGCAGGAAGCATTCCGGTGCTTTATAACCAGACATATGCGATTCTCCGGCACACGCCGGCCGCCATGATCGTGAGCGGAACCGCCACGCTTGAGGCAGGTTTGCTGGGAGTGCCGATGGTGGTGTGCTACAGGGGGGAGCATTTGTCCTACCAGATTGCCAGGCGGTTTATCAGGGTCAGATATATTTCCCTGGTCAATCTGATAATGGACAGGGAAGTAGTCAAGGAACTCATACAGGATGAATTCAACCGTGAAAACCTGATACGGGAACTTGACAGGATATTGCATGAAGGCAGCGCAAGAAGCAGGCTGCTGGATGATTTAAAGGAGCTCGGGCGGCGGGTCGGCCCTCCCGGTGCTTCGGAAAAGGCTGCGGAAAAGATCATCGGGTACCTCGGTTGATCCGTCGCGGTGCCGGACCCGGAGCATGGATCGGGCGAGCATATCCGGATCACCTTGCAGCAACATGACAATATATAAAATAGCTAACCATACTCTATGCGAATGAGATTGTTGTCAAGGGTTTTTATTTTTTCATTACTTGTATTGCAATTCTCCCGGATGCCTTCCCCTGCTAACGTAAGGGTCAGCATTTTTAACGGTTATTCGGTTTCTGCTCTTGTGATTTCTCCCGATAAGGGCGACTTCAATGTGGTGGCCGACGGCAGGCTCCTTTCCAGACTGGAGGAAAATGATATTTTGTATATTTCCCGGAAGGGCGACCTGTTGTTTGTGAGCGGTGTCTCCGGCTCTCCCGGGGAGTTTGAAAAAGTGGCCGTTTATTCCTCAGTACCGGGAAACAGTTTCAGCATCAGGCCCGTCCGGCCTTCAATGGAAAAGGTGAGCTACCATGGACACCTGGAGCTCAGCATCAGCTACGAACGGATAAGCATCATAAATGAAGTGGATGAAAATCTCTATCTTGCCGGTGTTGTGGAGGCAGAAGCCGGCACCGGTGCCCGGCGGATGTTTTACAAGGCACAGTCGGTCATATGCCGCACCTATCTCTACGGGAACCTGTATCGTCATGCAGGTGAGGGATTCGACCTTTGTGATGAGGTGCATTGCCAGGTCTATCATGGCAGGTTAACCGGTAATTCCGGAATAGCCGGGGCCGTGGAGGAGACCGGGGGGCTGGTGATGACCGGCAGCGAGGGAGAACTTGTCAATGCCCTTTTCCATGCCAATTGCGGTGGAGAGACTTCCGGTTCCGGCGAGGTGTGGCTCACTGCAAGGCCTTACCTTCGTCCGGTAACCGATCCCTGGTGCCGCAACAGGCCGGGAGCCTCCTGGCAGGTCAGAATTGACAGGGAGAAATGGATTGCCTGGCTTGCAGGCATGGGATACCAGTCAGCCGCCAAAGCTGATTTTGCTTCAAGGCAAACCAGGCGGGAGGTATATTACCGGCATGGCGGATTTTCCATTCCTTACAGGAAAATACGTGCCGACTGGAATTTCCGTTCCTCTTTTTTTGATATCGAAGATCCGGGCGGCGGCCGACAGCTGCTGATAAGGGGAAGGGGATACGGACACGGGGTCGGGCTTTGCCAGGAGGGGGCAATGGAAATGGCGGCACGGGGGCATAATTTTATGGAAATATTGCAGTTCTACTATACGGGAATCACAATAATCGATGTTGAGAAGTTGTTCTGATATATCCCGAAACATTCTGAACCTGTTACAAGCATATCATGATCGCACTTATTAACAAGGAAATCGGCAGTTTTTTCAGCTCGCTGACCGGCTATGTTGTCATCACTGTTTTCCTGGTAATAAACGGCCTTTTTATATGGGTTTTTCCCGGGCAGCTTAATATTCCCGAAAGCGGTTACGCTACCCTCGACACGCTTTTCATAATAGCCCCCTGGGTGTTCCTGTTCCTGGTTCCGGCAGTCACCATGCGGATGTTTTCCGAAGAGAAAAGATCGGGCACCATCGAGCTGCTTCTGGTAAGACCGCTGACAGATCTTCAGGTTGTAATGTCCAAATACACTGCCGCCGTTGCCCTGGTACTTATATCGCTGCTGCCCACGCTCGTGTACTACTGGTCAGTTTACACCCTTGGCAATCCCCCCGGCAACCTGGATGCCGGAGCCATATGGGGTTCCTATATAGGGTTGTTTTTTCTTGGCAGCTGTTATGCCGCCATCGGCATTTTTTCGTCATCGATAACCGAAAACCAGATAGTTGCCTTTATCACAGCGGTTTTGCTGTCCTTCTTCTTCTTCACCGGCTTTGAGATGCTAAGCGCCCTCCCTTTAAACATCAGGATCGAGCAATTGCTGATCTATCTTGGCATTAACGAACATTACCGCTCTGTCAGCAGGGGAGTGGTTGACACCAGGGATATTGTGTATTTTGTTTCGCTTATTGCCTTTTTTATCTTCTTAACCCGTACCGTGCTTCAGAGCAGGAAATGGTAAACGCTGTTTGAAATGCATAAAAGAGAATACAAAAAACAACAACTCGTGAGGCTGGGATTACTGGCAGTCTCCCTTGTGCTTATCAGTTTTGTGTCAAGCCACCTGTTTTTGCGGCTGGACCTGACCAGCGACAAGCGGTATACCCTTTCCCCGGTTTCCCGGGAAATTCTCAACGATCTCGATGACATAGTTTATATAAGGGTTTACCTTGACGGAGACCTGCCAGTTGGATTCAGGCGGCTGCGAAACG
>SKQJ01000229.1 GCA_007119075.1 Bacteroidales bacterium
GTGGTCGCGGGTGCTGATCAGCACCGGTCGGGCTTCTATCCCCGCAGCCCGCAACATTCCGACCGCAAACAAATTTATATCGGCGCTGTTCCCATGCTTTTCCCTGATAAAATTATTTGCCGACTTCGAAGCGTAATAGGCGCGCCGCTGGTTCCACCTGAAATTTTCCTTGACATAATTGATTATGAAATCAAACTTCTCGTCCTGAGACTTCTCCTGTATCCCGTGAGAGCTTAAAATTCTGCGGGAAGCCTTCTCGCTGCGGCCGACATATTTGCCGAAAGATCCGTGCCTGTCAAGATCCCTTACCAGGTTCTCCCAGGTTGTAAGGATATCGACCGACGCACCACCGGGATAATTTATTTTTGACAGCTGAAAATCAATTTTGAATATATGATCGTTGATGGATGCTATAAATTCTTCATCGTAGAATGCAGGCACTTTTTTCATTACATATCTGTGTACCATGTCTTCATATTCAATCGATCCAAACCTCTTTTTAAGTCCCCCGGCCGGAAAAGAAGTCTGGGAATAAAAACCGGGACCCAGGTATAACCAGGTATACTCGTAAAACGGTATCATCCTGACCTCATATTCACTGTGATAAACGGGTATTTGCCACTGGAATCTCCAGGGTCGCAAATTGAACATATATTGTGAGCGGATCTTGTACCTGAACTCTATCACCGATCCCTCCCGGACATCGGGCATGGCAAATTTTCTTTGGGTCCAGTACTCATTTATTATTTCATCATAGCACAGTGAAACATCCAGCCGGATCCTGTTAAGATGACCGTCCTCCAGATTATAGGTAAATGCTTCCAGATCATAAATCTGTTCATAGATATTGCCTTCACGGTAAAAAGGGATCTCAACCTCGGCCCATTCCAGGCCGCCGCTGTTGAATATTTTTATTCTTGTGCTCCTTTCAAAAATCAGTTCGAATGATTTATCGGTCCTTTGGAAATGCGTCTTGCCGATATCGTAGAGAACAAGGGCATTGGCCGTTTCATCTTCACTGTACCGGACCATTTCCAATTCATCCCGGCTTATCCTGCCAAATTCCCCCGGAAGGTTTAAGGCAACCATTGCCTGGCAGAGAGCAAAAAGGCAAAAACCAGTTATTGTCTTCATTGTTTTAATTAAATGTTTGTTAGCTAATCTCGCTGACCGGGATCTCGGGCAATGAATTTCGATGCCGGATCTGATTTCAGCGACTCTGCCTGACTGATATTATCCCGGATAAATCTAATCTGTAAACTGTTTTCAATATTTCGGACAGAGTCTACAAAATCAAAAAACCCGGCGTACCCGGTACCGGTGTATCTGCCGGGATTAAGAATGAATCTCTTGACCGCCCTTATGGAGTCATCGTCATCAATAAATTCAAGATTATACTCGCCATAGCTGTTGCTGAATGAAATCGATTCCGGTTTGTTT
Organism: Bacteroidales bacterium; assembly: GCA_007119075.1. Lineage (GTDB taxonomy): Bacteria > Bacteroidota > Bacteroidia > Bacteroidales > PUMT01 > PXAP01. The sequence goes on from SKQJ01000229.1 coordinate 1,441, forward strand.
GCCAGCCTGTATCCATCCGGAAATGTGTATTCAAGGGAATCTGCCATGAATACAGGATAATCGAGCTGAACCGGCAGTTTTCGACGGCTGGGCGGTTCAAAGCGGGGCAGCGGAAAGGAAAGCATTCGCACGAAAATTTCATTGTTGTACCTGCTTATCATCTGTCGCGATGTACCTGAATAGGACAGCTTTATTGCGGTAGAATCCCTATGGTATTCAACAGAATAGTCTTCTGCATCAAAACCCCTTTCCATGAAGTTGTTCCTGATAATCTGATCTGACCTTGCCTGGCCGGGATTCCGGGAAATGTAAAACAACGATTCATATCCGGAACCCCGGTATGTCGTCGTAAAATCAGCCGCCAGTGTTTCAGCCGCACGGCCAAAAGCCAGCCTGACTGTCCGGTCTTGCCGTACTTCAGCGGGAGAAAGCGAAGGGGTTCTTGCAAAATGACTTCTGCCTTTGTCTATAACCAGCACATCCCTGTTCTGGATAAAAGTCCCTGTATAACCAAACGGTTCCTTGCTGGTGCAATCGAGCCAGATGGTATCGTTATGCAGCGGTATGCACAGGATCGCATGATTGAATTGCTGGGACGGAAAGCTCCTGTCTATTTCCCTTGCCGGTTTCCCGGCATGGATCGTAGCATAGTTTGAACTGATCCCGGCAAAATCAAGCATGGCCCGGAAATAATTTGTGAGAGCCTTGCAATCCCCAAACTTATTGTTCGCCACATATGAAGCCGGATAAGGCTTGAGCCCTCCCGTGCCGATGGTCACATTTATGTAACGGGTCCGGTCCTGAAGGTAATTATATAGTATTTTGATTAATTCACGCCGGTCATCGATTCCATCGATCAATGATGTTACCTGTCGTTGCTCGTGTCCGGGCAGATCCAGCAATCCCTCCAACAGGGCGGCCTGCCAGTCACCGTATGCTGTCCAGTCGCCCGAAGAACCAGTCAGCTCATATTTGAACATTTCCGGTACTATAACAACGCGGGGCAAAAATTCGTCGGGCGGGGGACTGTATATTTCAGATTCGATCAAGTCGCTGTATGAAGCAGTCCATGTGTAACGGCTCGTCTCCCCTGACCGGCTGACTGCAGGGCCGTCTGTAAGCCTTTGCCTGGAAAATATTTGATAGGCAGCCGGCAAATCAACATTTAGCGATGCGTGAAGGGTTGGGATTTTAATATCGGGCACAGGCATCCAGTGTTCAATAAAAAGGAATTCATCCTGCCGGATCTCGTATGAATAATGAATGCTGTAGGGGTAAGTATTATGCCTGAGAGTGAATTCCCTGATGAAATGGTCTTCATAAAGTGAAAACCCGGATATAAGGCTCCTTGTTCGGATCTCCTTCTTTTTAAGCTTCCTGACCACATTGCCCCTGCTATCCGTAATATGTGCCCTTAACCGGGACAACCTGACGATCTTTGAAAAGGGGATGGATACGGTGGTATGCTTCTCTCCCTCAGGGTTATTTATGCGCAGCTCGTACTCATATGTTTTGTGAAGGCGACCCCTGTTTAGAAAAATGGTTGTATTATAGCTGACCAGTTCGGCATCAGGCAATTGTGCTACAGAAGGATCCGGGCATGCAAAAGACGCTGCCAGGATAAAAAACAGAGCCCTGCTTATCAGCCGTCGCCCGGCACTGTGATGCGGTAGTGATAAAAGGGCCATAGGAAATGTATTGGAAACAACCGTGACCTGTTGTTTCCAAAGCAAAATATGACTTTTTATTAAAACAAAAAAATCTTGCCGGTTTTTTTAAAAAGCGTGCCGGTTTTCCCGGCCGCAGGGATCACAAGTTTTGCAGCTCTTTCCGGAGCTTGCCGCTCAACCCGGCAACCACCATTTCATACGAATGGTCGATGAGCCCGGCAAGCTGGTCCCGGCTCATGCTCCCGTCGACATATACCGTGTTCCAGTGTTTCTTGTTCATGTGATAGCCGGGCTGCACGGCCGGAAACCTTTCCCTAAGCTCCAGCGCCCGGGCCGGTTCGCTTTTAAGGTTCACGGAAAGCTCGCCCTCAAGGGCCACCAGGGCAAAGATCTTTCCCATGACCTTAAATACCAGGGTGACCTCGTCAAAGGGAAACTCTTCGGTTGCCGCCTTTTTGGACAGGCAATATTCTCTTATCTGTTCGGCGTCCATATCAGCTCCTCAGGGCGGGATAAAATGCGTTTTCAATATGACAGAGTGTGTGCTGACCGTTGCGGGAAAAGATCACTGTTATAATATCAAAGCGAACCTCGAGGTTCAGTCCGGTTTTCCCGATATAGGCATTTGCCGCCCGCACCAGCGACTCCTGTTTTTTCCTGTTCACGGCTTCGGCGGGCGGGCTCAGAAAATCATCCATCCTGGTCTTGACCTCGGCAATGACCAGCTCTTTGTCTGACCTGGCAATAA
>SKQJ01000298.1 GCA_007119075.1 Bacteroidales bacterium
ACCCGGAAGTTGCCATGCCGGAAATCAACCTCGCTTCTTGAATACAGGCTCCCTACCAGTCTCCTTAAAAACTGGTTGCGCCCGGTAACCTGGCCTTTTTCTATTTTGATGGTATGGCTGTGAAAATCTTCGGGGTTTCCGATCCCGTAAAGGCAGGAAACCGATGAAACAACAATTACGTCCCGCCTTCCCGACAAAAGCGACGAAGTCGTACTTAACCTTAGCTTCTCAATTTCCTCATTTATGGCAAGATCCTTTTCAATATACGTGTCGGTTACCGGCAGATAGGCCTCGGGCTGGTAATAATCGTAATAGGAAACAAAGTATTCCACGGCATTTTCGGGAAAGAATTCCCTGAACTCGCTGTAAAGCTGGGCAGCAAGGGTCTTGTTATGGCTGAGTACCAGAGCAGGCCTCCGGAGCCTCTCTATGACATTGGCAATTGTAAAAGTTTTCCCTGAGCCCGTGACACCGAGAAGGGTCTGGAATTCGCTTCCCGTACGGATGCTTTCTTCAAGCTGCCGTATGGCATCAGGCTGGTCGCCTGTAGGTACGAATCCCGAAATTAATGAAAAATCCATATGTCAAATGCAAAAGTAATAAAGTTCCTTTCCTTAACGGGGACACAGGCTGCAAATTACGTGCCCTGAAATTAAAAATTTAGGAATATTTTGTCAATATTCATAAATTGCGCTGCAGGTTTTAGCCACGAAAGCCACAATCAATGAAAACAGAAAAACAATTATTCGGGCACACGCCCGATGGTCAGGAAGTTTATCTTTTTACCCTGACTAACAACAACGGCTTTTCCGCACGCATAACCAACTATGGAGGGATTGTGACCTCACTTATGGTTCCTGACCGGCAGGGCAGGCCGGAAGATGTGGTTCTCGGTTTTGAGACGCTTGGGAAATATCTCGCGGGGCACCCCTATTTCGGCGCCATAGTAGGCAGGTATGCCAACAGGATAGCAGGCGGGAGGTTTGAGCTGGAGGGTGAGATATACCGGCTTGCTACCAATAACGGCAATAATCATCTTCACGGAGGAGCGGCCGGACTGGACAAGAGGGTCTGGGGATATGAAACTTATTCCGGCAAGGGAGGATCCTCCCTTGAACTTGCCCGCCTGAGTCCCCACGGCGAGGAAGGCTACCCGGGAAACCTCTCCCTAAGGGTTATTTACGCTCTGAATGACGATAATGAGCTCAGGGTTGCCTTTGCGGCGGAAACCGACCGGCCTACCCCGGTGAACCTTTCACATCACAGCTATTTCAACCTGACCGGCGGAAAAGAAACCGTGCTCGGCCATGAGCTGACTATATACGCCGGCAGCTATACCGCGGTAAACAGTGAGGCCATTCCAACCGGGGAGCTGCCCGGGACAGGAGGCACACCAATGGATTTCAGGAAAGCCAAACCTGTGGGCCGTGATATAGGGAAGGTCCCGGGCGGTTACGACCATAATTACGTTCTCGATGGAAACGAAGGCGAACTGAAGAAGGCTGCAATACTATATGAGCCCGGGAGCGGCCGCCGCATGGAAGTGCTTACTACGCAGCCCGGAGTGCAGCTCTACACCGGCAATTTTCTGGATGGTTCGCTGACAGGCAAGAAAGGGCAGGTCTATGATCAGCACCACGGATTGTGCCTGGAAACCCAGCATTTCCCCGATTCACCCAACCAGCCCCATTTTCCGGACACCATACTGCTGCCCGGAGAGGAATATAAACATATTGCGATATACCGGTTCAGCGCTGACGGTTAAGCCCGGGGACCGCCATCTCCCCCTCTCGAGGCCGGCGTGCAGGCATATGTTTATGCGACCTGCCTCAGGACATTACCGCAGGGCTGCTCCCGGGGGCATGCCCGTTCTGTAATTGCAGGGATATTTGTATGTGGCTGTCAGGGAATTGGCTCGTAGCCGGTTGACTTCCAACCCCACTAATAGGCTTTTGCAAAGTATACCCGCCGGGGGGAAGGTTTACCGGTAACAATGCATTTTCCCTCCTCCATTACCGGATCAAGGGGGATGCACCGGATCGTGGCCTTTGTCTCCTGGTTTATTTTTTCTTCGGTTTCCCTTGTCCCGTCCCAGTGGGCAAGGACAAAACCTCCACGGGAAGCGATAATTTCCCTGAACTCTTCGTAGCTGTCAGCCCTGAAAGTATTGTTATCTCTGAAGTCCAGCGCCTTTTTGTAGATACCGTCCTGTATTTCGTCCAGGAGAGCTTTCACCGTATCTGCAATGCCTTCCACCGGATATATCTTTTTTTCGAGAGTATCCCTTCTGGCCACTTCAACCGAACGGTTTTCTATGTCCCTCGGTCCGATTGCAAGTCTAAGCGGCACGCCTTTGAGCTCATATTCGGCAAATTTCCATCCGGGTTTATGGGTGTCCCTGTTATCATATTTTACCGAAATGCCTGATGCGATCAGGCTTTTTCTTATAACTTCCACTCTTTCGTCAATAACGGCCAGCTCTTCGGTCTTTTTATAGATGGGAACTATTACTACCTGTATAGGTGCCAGCTTCGGGGGAAGCACAAGTCCGTTGTCATCGGAATGGGCCATGATCAGCGCTCCCATCAGCCTGGTCGACACTCCCCAGGAGGAAGCCCAGACGTGTTCCAGTTTCCCGGTTTTGTCAAGGAAGGTCACATCGAAGGCCTTTGCAAAATTCTGCCCCAGGAAATGGGAGGTGCCCGACTGCAATGCCTTTCCGTCCTGCATCAGGGCTTCTATCGAATAGGTCTCGACGGCTCCGGCAAACCGTTCATTTTCCGTCTTTACTCCCTTTATCACCGGCATGGCCATCCATTCTTTTGCAAAATCGGCATAAACACCCAGCATTTTGATCGTTTCCTCCATCGCCTCTTCCCTGGTGGCATGAGCGGTATGCCCTTCCTGCCAGAGAAATTCGGCGGTCCTCAGAAAAAGCCTTGTACGCATCTCCCAGCGAACCACGTTGGCCCACTGGTTAATAAGCAGCGGCAGGTCCCTGTATGACTGTATCCAGTTTTTATATGTATTCCAGATAATTGTTTCGGAGGTAGGCCTGATAACAAGCTCTTCTTCAAGCTTTGCAGTTTCATCCACCTCGATCCCGCCGGAAGGGGAGCTTTTTAGCCTGTAATGGGTCACCACGGCGCATTCCTTTGCAAATCCTTCGACGTGGTCCGCTTCCCTGCTGAGGAAGGATTTGGGAATGAACAGGGGAAAATAAGCATTGGAATGACCTGTGTCTTTGAACATCCTGTCCAGCACCGCCTGCATTTTCTCCCAGATGGCATAACCATAGGGTTTTATGACCATGCAGCCCCTGACTGCAGAGTTTTCTGCCAGATCAGCCTTGATTACCAGGTCGTTATACCATTGAGAATAGTTTTCTTTCCGGCTGGTTAAAACTTTAGCCATAATTAAAATGTGTGGTATGATTTTTGTTAATAATAGTTAAAAAAAACGCAAATAATTTTTCTGAAACGTAATTCAAGAGGTAATGGAAGCAAAAGTAAGAATAATTTTTGTTATCCTTATGGCCGCAGCCGGTTCAGGTACCTCTGCGGCTCTGGCAATTAATTTATCCGGGGCTGGTCAATGCCCGGAAACCCGCACTCTCCTGAATTCAGTTGAAAATGGTGGCATTGCAGCAGTCCACGGCACCGCCGAAGACACCGTCCGGTTTGACGATTTTCTTGTGGTTGGCGGCGACACCCTTTTCCGGGAGCAGGTTTATGGATGGGATTATGCCTGGCAGGAATATGGCGTTTCGCCCGAAGACACCGTCTGGTTTGACGATTTTCTTGTGGTTGGCGGCGACACCCTATTATGGGAGCAGGTTTACGGATGGGACTATG
>SKQJ01000285.1 GCA_007119075.1 Bacteroidales bacterium
AAATTATATATAAAGAAGCTGGCTGTTCATCAGAAAGGGCTTGAAAAGCTTGCAGAAAATCTGCGGATTGCCAAAGAAAACGCCGAGCAGGCTGTCAGGCTGCTTAAAGAAAAAAATCTGGACTATACAATTTTGAATGAGGAATATATCAATATCAACAATATTCTTGCGAAAACAAACGAAGAGCTTCTGGTGGCAAAACAGAAGGCTGAAAGAAGCGACCGGCTGAAGTCGGCATTTATTGCAAATATGAGCCATGAGATCAGGACTCCCCTGAATTCAATACTTGGATATACAAAGATGCTGCTGGATTCGATATCTGATGAGGAGCAAAGAAGCCATATTTCAGTAATCATCCAGTCGGGAAAACACCTGCTTCACCTGATAGATGATATAGTGGATCTCTCAAGGCTTGAGTCGGGAGAAATGAAAATAGTCGACTCCGAAGTATTCCTGAACACGATGATGCACGATCTTAAAACCCAGTTCCATGCGTATGCAGTCAACAAAGGAAAACAGCATATAGATTTCCGGCTCAGTATACCCGGTGATGAAAATAATGATCCCGTCATTTCAACCGATGAGTTTCGTGTACAGCAGGTTCTCAATAATATTTTAAGCAATGCGCTGAAATATACCGAAACGGGATATATAGAATTCGGGTATGAGATCTGCGAGGAGCTGAAGGAACTGAAGTTTTTCGTCAAAGATACCGGCCATGGCATAAGTGAAGATGATCAGAAGATAATATTCAACCGCTTTGAACAGGGCAAAAAGCCCCCAAAGGAAGTTATTTCCGGAACGGGACTCGGTCTTGCCATATCAAAAGGTCTGACCCAGCTCCTGGGAGGGAAGATATGGGTGGAATCCGCACCGGGAAACGGATCGACTTTTTATTTTACCATTCCCTATAAAAAGACAGATGCCAAAATTCCCTCCACTTCTGTTGGAAGAAAATTCACAAGTTCGGGTATCCCCTTGCTCTCCGGGAAAAGGATACTTCTCAGCGAAGATGATCTGTTCAGCAGGGAAATGATGATACATCTTCTTAAAAAAACACGAGCTGAGCTCCTAATTGCTACCGATGGCCGGGAAACACTCGATTTGTTCAGGGAAAATTCGGTTGATCTGGTGCTTCTTGATTTACGGTTGCCGGAGATAAGCGGATATGAAGTTCTCGAAGAGATACGGTCCGACAGACCGGAAACAATTGTTATTGCGCAAACTGCCTACGCGATGACGGAGGATATCAGGAAATTCAAGGATGTCGGATTCAATGATTATTTGCTTAAACCCGTATCTGATAATGAATTATTTAATGTCCTCAACAAGTACCTGGGCTGATCCCGTATCAACCCTTCTCCATGCTGTACCAGAGAGATTTTTTGTTTGTGAATTCCTTTATTCCCTCACCGGCCATCTCGCGCCCGATACCCGATTTTTTGACACCACCGAAGGGCAGCTCCGGGGTTGAATGGACTTCATCATTCAGGTAGATTATTCCTGCCTGGATCTCATGCACCAGCTTCAATCCCCTGGTCAGATCGCCGGTCCATACCGAGGCTCCCAGGCCGTAATCGGTGTCGTTTGCAATCCTCACGGCTTCCAGTCCGTCAGAAACAGTAAATACCGATGCAACCGGACCGAATAGCTCCTCGTTGTAGGCGGGCGTTTCCGGACTGATATTTTTGATTATCATGGGATTGAAAAATGCATCCTTTTCGGGGGCATAGTTTCCCTGCCAGTAAATTTCAGCCCCGCCGCCGACCGACTGCCTTACCTGTTCTGAAAGGATCTTTTTTTGCTCCTCATTGGCCATTGATGAATAATCGCTGTTTTCATCAAGCGGATCTCCGAATTTGAGATGTTCGAATTGACTTTTAAATTCCTCGAGAAACTCATCTGCAATATCCTGGTGAAGTATGAACCGTTTGGCGGCGTCGCAGCTTTGCCCGAAATTTTTCATTCTTGATTTAACCCCCGCTTCTGCTGCTTTTTTAATATCGGCATCTTCCAGTACGATAAACGGGTCGCTCCCTCCAAGCTCCAGGACTGATTTCTTGATATGCCTGCCGGCGTGTTCCGCAACACTGGATCCTGCATTTATTCCCCCTGTCAGGCTTACTCCCTGCACCCGGAAGTCCTTGATAATATTATTTATGTTGGATGAGGAAGTGATTAAATTCTGGAAAACCCCGCCGGGGAAACAGGCCTTTTCAAATATTTCCTCAATCTTCTTTGAGCAGGCCGGTACCTGAGAAGAATGCTTCAATACAATAGCATTGCCTGCCATCAGGGTAGTTGCGGCAAAACGGAAAAACTGCCAGAAAGGATAATTCCAGGGCATAACTGCAAGTATCACACCCATCGGTTCATAAATAATAAGTCCCTCGCCGCCACCTGCCTTTGTTTTTTCTTCACTAAGATATCTTTCGCCATGCTCGGCAAAATACTCGAGCGCCATTGCCGATTTATCCACTTCCTTTTGCGACTCCTTTATCACCTTGCCCATCTCACGGGTGATGAGGGTTGCGTATTCATCCCTGTTTTCCCTTAGTGCCGAAGCAAGGCTCAGGAGGAATTGTTTCCGTTCATTGAATCCTGACTGCCTCCAAACGGAGAAACCGGTTAGTGACCGGTTAAGGGTAACGTCCAGTTGCTCAAGGCTCATTTCTTCAAATTCACCGATAGTTTCGCCATTATAGGGATTGATTGATTTTAACATGGTAATTGATTTTGGTTCACAATTATGACTGTTTTCGGTTACATAGTAATACCATAATTCCTGGCCATTTGCTGATAACACTCAAGCCTTTTTGTCAGAACATTTTCTTTTTACATGGTTTAACGGGTTCCTTTAAGATTGGTATATCTCCTTCAGTTCACCCCGGGGACTGTGAGGTTATTATGGTCCGTACGGCTCCTTTTCCATTTTCTCGATCTCATTTATTGACATTTCTTTGATGCCTTTGTATTTCGGGGGACTGACTATCTTGAATTTGAAAATATTTTCGTCGTCCTGCACTCTGGGTATCATTGGGATACCCTTGTAAATGACAGGGTTGTCCCGGAATTTGATGGTGTATGTCTCACCTTTCTCATGATTGTTCACGAGAATTTCATAATACTCCTGTATTTTATTTTCACGGTCTTCCATAAGTATGCTTTTTTTCGGTTATGTAATACTGTCTTCAAAGAATGTGCCTTTAAAGGGCATCATAAGCAGGTAATTGTATAATCCTGGATTACCGGTTCATTACCCGTGTATTAATTCCTCAGTTTGTTGCGCCCTGCATCAGATTAGCCTGGCAAATCCTTTGATGCTCATCGGGAAACCTTGCCCGGTCAGGGAGAGGACTGGAAGGCCATAGAGCATAAGGTCGGGGGGTCGGAAGACAAATTTGGCACGGAATTTTCTTTTTATCAATCACTTCTGCCCAAGGATCAACATCCAGCCTGGAAAGAATATTCGCCCGAAAGGGCAATCTTTATCGGGAGGTTTAAATTAATTATTTTGAAAACATGAAGGAAATCAAACGGGAAGAGCTAAAGCAAAAGCTCGAAAATAATGAAGTTATCCTGATCGAAGTGCTGGACCGGGAGAGCTATGAAAAATCCCATATAAAGGGAGCCATTAACATTCCCCTGGAAGACATCGGCGCCGAAGCAAAGGACAGGTTCGACAAGGATGATGAGATTGTAGTCTATTGTTCCGATTACGAATGCAAGGCAAGTCCGAAGGCTGCCAGAAAACTGGACGACCTGGGTTTTGAAAATGTGTACCACTACAAGGGGGGTAAAAAAGACTGGAAAGAATCAGGATTGCCGATGGAATAACGGAAAAAAATTT
>SKQJ01000346.1 GCA_007119075.1 Bacteroidales bacterium
GCTGAGCGGCTATTGTTTATAAATCATGGCGACGAGCTCACATTCCTGCCCTCTGTCCGGTCCGAAGGCGGCGATGAGCCCGGATACCTCGATGTGAGACTGGATGTGCGGGATCATCTGGGCGATCCCGTGGCAGGGAGCTTTTCGCTTTCGGCCCTTACCGGTCAGCCGGACAATGATGTGCATAATACCGATATCCTGTCATTCCTTCTGCTTGAATCAGACCTGAAGGGAATGACCGGCGATATTTCCGGTTATCTCCATACCGGCGACGACTACAATGAGCTGATCGATAATCTGCTGCTGACCCACGGATGGAGGAGGTTTGACTGGGAGAATCTGATGGCCGGCGAATTGCCCGAGATCAGTATTGTCCCTTCCAGGGGCCTGTCCATAGGAGGTACTATAAGGGATCCGGCCAGGAATGAGTCTCTCAGGAACTATCCTGTAAGCATGAGGATACTTAATGAAGATGATGAGCTCCTTTCAACCCGGACCGGCAGGAATGGCCATTTTGCCTTTACGGGACTTTTATTCCATGGCAACACCAGGGTAGTGCTTTCCAGCCGGAGGCTTCCGGGGAACTATCCCCCGGTTATTGAGCTGAATGTAAGGCAGGGCCGTGGATATGAGTACGAGCCCGGGATTTATACCCGTGAGCAGAATATCACCTCAAGGGGCGATGACTGGACCCGGCAGAGGGGCGCTTCCGCCTCTCCGTACGGGCATACGACATCCCGCCATGTCACTCCGCAGCTGTACGGCACCCCCGATCAGACCATTTACGTAGACTACGAAACTTCCACCGAAAGGAACCTGTTTGAGGTTTTGAGGAACCGGGCAACCGGCCTGATGTTTGATGGCAACAGGATCATGATACGCGGTCCGTCAAGCATTATGCTGAGCAATGAACCCAGGTTCATGCTGGATGGTTCTTTCATTGACCGCAATACCTTCCTGGGCCTGTTCCCCCGCGATGTTGAAAGAGTTGAAATATTCCGCGGCACCCGCGCTGCCATTTTCGGAGTCAGGGGAGGCACGGGAGTCATTATCGCTTATTCCAGGAGACCGGGCTATCATGGGTTCGAGGATGCCCTGGAACTGGTAATGCTTGGGTATCATGCTCCGGCTGACTTCTATCCGGACAGGATCTCCGTGGCGGGCCTTTCTTCCCTTGAAAGGAGGATCGGCAAAACAGTTTACTGGGAGCCTGCCCTCAAATCGGGCGATAACGGAGAGATCCATGTCCGTATCCCGCTTCACCGGGAAATGGACAGGATGGTAATAAGAGTTGAGGGGGCGGGTTATGAGGGAGGCATAGGCACCGCAGAATTCAACATCGGCATTGACCGGGATTAAGGATCTGACGCCCCTCGCGACGGTCACTCCGGATATACCCCCCGTACCTTCTGCTTCTCCAGCACCATGCATGTGCGGTTTGGAACATAAAGGTTCAGATAGTGGGGAGAATTGACCTTGCCGTTCCATTCTGTAATATACTCAATGCTGTCGTCGACCCTGCCGAAACCGCCGAAATCGGGCGAGTCGCCGTTCAGGACTATGCAATAGCGTCCCGGGCCGGTATTGAACCCGTATCCCGAAAAAGACGCCGCAGGATTGAAATTGAACACAAAAAGAAACGAACCCCTTGTGAAGGCCATTATCTGATCGCCGTCATTGGCATGGATAAGGTGCTGATCGCAGGTATAGAACCGCGGATCTTTTTTTATCAGCATGATCATTTCCCTGTCGAAATCGCCGAGCTGATGATATCTCAGCATCTTGTTTTCAAGAAGGCTCCACTGCCGTCGGGCATAGAAATAGGACCAGTTGTTTCCGTGCCGGGGAAAATCTATCCATTCCGGGTGGCCGAATTCATTGCCCATGAAGTTCAGGTATCCGCCCCAGGCGGTTGCGCAGGTGATCAGTCTTATCATTTTATGGAGAGCAATTCCCCTGTCTATTATAAGCGATTGCGAATCCTTGTTCATGAACCAGTACATCTCCTTGTCCATCAGCCTGAAAGCCACGGTCTTGTCTCCCACCAGTGCCTGATCGTGCGATTCTGCATAGCTTATGGTCTTTTCTTCGCTGCGTTTTCTGATAAGCTCGCCGTAGATCTCCCCTGGTTTCCATTGCTCGTCCGCCCGTTCTTTAATGATTTTAATCCAGTAATCGGGTATCCCCATCGAAAGGCGGAAATCAAACCCCATCCCTCCCTGCTCCGGGGGTGCCGCGAGTCCCGGCATCCCGCTCATTTCCTCGGCTATGCTGATGGCATTTGGTTTTACCTGATGTATGAGCTTGTTTGCCATGGTCAGGTAGGCAATGGCATCTTCATCCTGTCCCCCGTCGAAATAATGATCGTAGCTTGTGAAATCGCGTCCCAGGCCATGGTCGAGGTAGAGCATGCTGGTGACCCCGTCAAAACGGAAACCGTCAAACCGGTACTCCTCGAGCCAGAATTTGCAGTTTGAAAGAAGAAAATGGGCGACCTCCGGTTTTTTGTAATCAAAGCACAGTGAATCCCAGGCCACATGTTCCCTCCTGGGCCCCGAGTGGAAATACTGATACCCGGTGCCGTCGAGCTCGGCCAGTCCCTCATTGACATTCTTCACCGCATGGGAATGAACTATGTCCATTATGACAGCTATGCCCATGCCATGGGCCTCATCGATCAGTTTTTTCAGATCGAAAGGATTGCCGAACCTTGAAGAGACGGCATAGAAATTGGAAACATGATATCCGAAGGAACCGTAATAGGGATGCTCCTGGATGGCCATGAGCTGTATGGTATTGTACCCGGCTTTTTGGATCAGGGGCAAAACCTGTTCGCGGAACTCGTCGAATGTGCCGGTTTTCTGCTCCTCGGTAGCCATTCCGATATGAGCCTCATATATAAGAACGGGCTTTCCCGAATGATCCGGTGCCTGGTTTTTCCATTCATAGCTATGAGGCGGATCCCAGAGCTGGGCATTGAAAATATATGTTTCCGCATCCTGCAGGACTCTGCGGGCGTAGGCCGGGATCCGGTCTCCCCTTCCGCCATGCCAGTGGACCGACAGCCGGTAAAGGTCGCCGTGAGAGAGCCGGTCGCCTTCGAGCACGAGTTCCCAGACGCCGTTTTCGATACGCGAGAACAAAAATTCTTCCCGGTCGCCCCACCCGGAAAAGTCGCCGCTTAAATATACTTTTTCGGCATTCGGTGCCCATTCCCTGAAAACCAGTCCGCCGTTTTCCCGGTGTACGCCAAAGTAAAGATGGCCGTTTGCAAAATCCTTCAGGGGGGTTCCGCCGGTCAGCTCTTTCTCGGTTTTCTCAAAATAGTGCTGCCGCGAGATTATCTTTCCTTGAAAAGGCCTCAGCCACTGGTCTTTCTTGACAATTTCAGGGGTTTCCATACACAGGCTCCGGTTGATTGTGTTAATTATTTACTGAATCAGTAAATTTACGTATTTTCACCCACTATATAAATGCCCCATACTAACAATCAATAAACCAATCCCTGAAAAAATGGATAAATACGTTATTGGCCTTGATTATGGCACCGATTCGGTCAGGGCGCTTCTTGTAAATGCATCTGACGGCAGGGAGACCGGCTCGGGCGTGCATTATTATGAAAGATGGAAAAACAGCCTCTACTGTGATCCCTCCCGGAACATGTTCCGGCAGCATCCGCTCGATTACATTGAAGGGCTTGAAAAATCTGTGGCCGAAGCCCTCTCCGGGGTGCCCGGTTCGGTAAGGCAGAATATTGCCGGCATCTCGGTCGACACTACCGGATCCACCCCGGTCGCGACAGACGAGCACGGGGTGCCTCTTTCGATGAAGCCGGA
>SKQJ01000025.1 GCA_007119075.1 Bacteroidales bacterium
AAATCCTTCGGTCCCTTTGGCAAGCAATACGGATCCTTTGCCAGTATTATATTCAGCGAGTCCTGCAGATACATCTTCAAACATCATATTATTCAAGGTAAGAGTCATATCTTCCCTTCTTTTTTCGGGATCATGAAAACCAGGCACATCCGAAGGCATGCATGCAAATATTATAGTAGCGCCTTCCTCCGCCAGGCGGATAATATTATCCAGATCGGCTTCCGGCATAAAACCGGTGCAGGGTACTACCAGGGCACGGTAGGGCAATGCTCCGGGGGCGGTGACTATGCCGTTTTCGCCGGCGGCAGATTGCGCCAGCTGTCTTCCCGATATGTAGTCGGCCGAATAGCCCGTGCCGGTGAGCGATCTCACCGTCCTGTAAAATTCCGAAGGCAGAAGCCAGTCCCCGGTATTATGCACCGTAAGCAGCATGTCCAGGTTGCCTGTGCGGTGCCATATATCATGGACCGGCCAGTATACCAGAAGCTCGTTGTCCGGTGCGGTTGACTGGAGTATGCTCTGACACCTGGCAATGTATTGATTCATGCCTGACAGGTGAGGCCAGAAACTGTTGCGGGGATTGAACTGAACCGAGGCATAGAACAGCCATCCCGGCCAGGGGGCGTCTTCAGGTATAAATGACGAGCCATGGAAGAAGATGTGGTTGACCCCTGCCAGCAGTATCTCTTCCATCTCCGGTTTTAGTTCGGCCAGCGACACCATGAAATGTTCGCCTGCCCAGGTGAATGTTTCAGAAGACACCAGTTTTTTCCCCTGTGTATTGCCTGCCGACGATGCGAACTTCATCATCAGGGGATCGGGCGGGGGGTTCCTTGTATCGTCTGTATGTTTGCGGAAACCGCGGATGGGGAATATGTTTGAGCCGAAAGTCTCTCCTTCCGGAATTCCGGCTACGGCATAAAGATCGAGAAGGTTGCCCGGCGATCCGTGTGCCTGAAGCCTTGATTCGCTGCCTTTGTCGCTTATCCATTCATCCCAGGGAACGGTGAACTCTTCCAGGAGCAGATCCGAAAGTGTTTCCCGGTAGTCTGCCTGTATCCGGATAACTGAATCGGAACCGGTTGATGAATACAATTCCCTGAGATACGGTCTTACATCGTAGCCGCGCCTTTTTTCAAAATGCTCAAAAAAAGAGGGGGTGAAGCTGGCAGCATATACCTCATAGCTGTCATCGAACATTGATCTTATGCGGGGCACATCCGGACCGAAGGCATGATCGAACTGTTCCAGGTAAAATTCAAGTGCTTCGCGCGCGAAGGGATCGACTGTAAGGCCCTCGCCGCCGGGAGCTGCGCGTTTGACAAGCTGGTGTGTGTTTTCCGACACGGCAGCGTATATCTGCCATCTGCCGTTACCCGGCATCCAGGTTACGGTCCCGTTCGCCCCGGTCATTTCCGAGAGGTCTGTTCTGTCCCCGTTTTCAGACACTGCGTAAATGGCCACAAGCGTATCGCCGGCACGCCGGAGGGGACTAATGCTGACTTCCCTGTTGCCGGGGTACATGCTCCCGTCATCGGGAAACCTTCTGATTACAAGCCTTTTTGCACCGTATTCAGGAGTTATCCAGGGGCCTCCGTAGGGCCAGCCTGTCCCCAGATTGATATCCACGCCCATCCCGTGTCTGCCGGCCTCTTCGATGGTGAACCGGAGCATCTCCATCCATTCGGGGGACAAAAAATCGATATACCTGTGCTCCATTCCCTTTACACCGTATATCGGTGTAATCTCTACGCCTCCGATGCCTGCTTCGGCATATTCGCGCAGTGTCATTGAAAGATCATCCTTGTTTACGGCACTGCCCATCCACCACATTCGGGTCCAGGGTTTCGCTTCAGATGTTATCTCCGGCCAGCAGCTTTGCGTGTCTTCCTCTGCGGCACATGAAGGCAGACCTGCAATGACAGCTGCAAGGAAAAGGTTCAAAAAAAGGAAAGCCGGAGATTTTGGCAAGGCTGACATGGTTGTAATTTAATTGATTACCGGTCAATTTAATGACATATATTATGACATATATTATGACCTAAATATACATTTTTTAAATATCGGAGAACAATAATTGCCATAAACTGTTATTCGTGTATCACAATTTATGTTTAATGAAAATAAGATATAATTTAACATGTCACAGCATTCAGTCAGGATCATATCAATAAAAGATGTAACACACGATACAATCACTCTGACAACTGAGAAACCGGAAAATTACAATTTCAAGCCAGGACAGGCCACCATGATCGCACTCGACCGTGACGGCTGGAGGGATAAGAAACGGCCTTTTACCTTTACCTCGCTTCCCGAAGATGATTACATTGAATTCATCATTAAAACCTATCCCGAGCACGACGGCACTACCGACAAGCTTCTGGAAGTAAGGCAGGGGGAGAAACTGATTTTGTTCGATATATTCGGCACCATAGTATATAAAGGCGAAGGAGTTTTCATTGCCGGAGGAGCAGGAGTGACCCCGTTTATTTCGATACTGAGGGATCTGCACAAAAAGGGGGAAATCGGAAACAACAAGCTGATCTTTGCCAATAAGACCCGTCGGGACATCATGCTCAAAGAGGATTTTGAAAAGATGCTGGGCGATAATTTTATAAATATCCTTTCGGAGGAAAAAACCGGTGAATACCCGTACGGCTTTGTCACGGCCGATTTTCTGAAAGAGCATGTTGATGGTTTTGATAAATATTTTTATATCTGCGGCCCTCCGGTGATGATCAGGAAACTGGAAGAATACCTGTCCGCTCTGGATGTGGACAAACAATTGATTGTCAAGGAGGTGTTTTAGCCCTCTTATCCTTGAGGAAACCAACCATACCGGTTAATTTAAAACTGTCTGAAAATGAAATTCTATTTTGAAAAAAAGGTCGGTTACGGATTCGACGAAGCCGTCGAACGGATAACCGGGGAATTAAAAAAACAGGGATTCGGTATTCTTACCGAGATCGACATGCATGAGAAGTTCAGGGAAAAGCTCGGAAAGGAATTCCGCAAATACCGTATACTCGGGGCATGTAATCCCGCACTGGCTTACAGGGCGGTGCATATCGAGGATAAAATAGGCACTATGCTGCCCTGCAGCGTCATAGTGCAGGAGCTGTCACCGGACCAAACTGAAGTGGCAGCCATAGATCCCTACGTATCAATGAAGGAAACCGGCAGCAGCCAGCTTCTCGATCTTGCCTCGGAAGCAGGCGAACTGCTAAAAAAGGCTGTCGATAATCTTTGATCAAGGATGAGCCGCGGGTCCCGTTTCAATTTCGGGCACGGCATACCGGCTCACAGAAATCCCGGGGCCTCAAAATGTCTTGTGGCCGACCGGCAAAAAGCCGTGACAAGTTATACAGGCCAGGTCAAACCATAGCCGGCTCTTTAGTTTTCAACTATTACGATCCGGGTATTTTGCCCTTTGCTGTTTCTGATAAAATATATGCCCGGAGGTATGCCATTAAGGCCTAGATGACCGGTATTGTTTTTTGTCAGCATCGTGATCCCTGATGAATTAACAAGGACTACATCCATAATTTCGGGCAGGAAAACAGTTCCGTTCCGAAAAACAGGATTCGGGAATACCGGGATGATGTTTTCATCTTCTTCATCCTCGAAATTCCGGTCTTTTCTGGCCAGGGCAAATGTTCCCGTTCCGGCAAAACTGAAAGCTGAACGGATCATGCCAGGCATGTTTTCTGATAATTCCGCACCGATGCTGGTCCACCGCTCACCCTCGATCATGGCAATGCTCAACAATGCCGGATAAACACCATTATCAGCGCATGACAGCGCTAACGAGGCAGAGGCTATCTCTCCCT
>SKQJ01000170.1 GCA_007119075.1 Bacteroidales bacterium
ATATAATCGCCATATTCTGCGATATAGAAACTATGGGTATAGGGCAGCCATGCATCGGCAAAAATGTCTGCCTCGCCCGAGGCAATCTCCCGGAATACCGTATCCACTCCGGCAAGTTTTGTAACCGCCTCATAACCGAGCCTTTCTTCGAGCAACATGGCTGCGAGGTGGGTCAATGCGACACTCTCTGCCCAGTCAGTGTAATTTATCCTTATCCTTGTTCTTTCGGCTTGCTCGACTACCGGGCTCCTGCAGGATGCCAGCATGACCTGCGCAAAAACCACCAGCAATAAATATTTCCTCATCGTCAATAAATTTTAGTCAAAGAATGCCTTGAGAATGCCGGCAGATTTTCCCGGCTCCTTCACAACCATTACAGGTATGCTTTGATCGCCCCCTACAAGCTTTTCGGAAGTCCTGTCCAGGATCAGTCCGGCCAGTGAAGATTTGATCTTTGTTCCTGTAAGAATAAGATCAAACCCGTTTCTCCTGGCATGGTTATACAACAGTTGTGATTCATCAACCTGCGCCTCAAGGGAGTATGTTACCGGCGGCGGATTTGCTATCTTCATTTTCCTTATGAACTTTCCATACTCCTTTTCAACCACCTCTGCCAGCTGGACTTTCATCTTTTTGATATTTTCAGGTGTCTGCCGGGGATAGTAATTAAGAGGAAGTTTATAGACATGGTGACACTCAATAGCGGCCCCCGTATACCCGGCAATTGTCTGCGCCATATTCAGCGTTGACGCCGACATATTTGAAAAATCCATCCTCACAAGCACCTTGTTAAT
Source organism: Bacteroidales bacterium (assembly GCA_007119075.1). GTDB lineage: Bacteria > Bacteroidota > Bacteroidia > Bacteroidales > PUMT01 > PXAP01. The sequence goes on from SKQJ01000170.1 coordinate 795, forward strand.
CTCTTCCCGGCTCGTCTCACTTACCACCAGCACCGACGAGGGAATCAGTCCCACGATCCTCCTTGCCACGCTTCCCTCTCCGTGGTACCCGATCTTTTTACCAAGAATGGTAAGGTCAACCTTGTTTTTACGGGTATACTGAAGCAGCTTTTCCGCCGTAAGGCCAGCTTCAATACTCAGGCTGATCTCAGTATCACCCTTTTCAGTTATGCCTTTTTCGATCCGTTCATTCATCTCTTCCCTTACCATTTCCTCAAGATTTCCTTGCGGATCATCAAAGCCGGCAATCTCATCAGGAAGGTCGTACAACTCCATTATATGAATAAATACCAGGCTTTCCGGCTTGAAGGTGTTGATAATATAATTTGAATAGCCGATCAGGAAATCGTCCATTTCCGAAAGATCAAGGCACACTAGAATTTTTTTTAACTGCTGCATACTCTATCCGGGTATTTATCATTGCTTTTTCTGATCTCTCCTTGCCATCATACTCCTGATCCGCTCCTGGTATGATTTCATCTCTTTTTCCGTCTCGTACCTGTCAAGCTTTTCCCTTTCCTCCCGCATTCCCTTCACCAGGCTGTAAGCCATAATCATTAAAATTATGGCAAAGGGCAATCCCGTAATAATCGATGCAGTCTGCAATGCCGCCAGTCCGCCGCCTATAAGCAATACCGCGGCCACCGCCCCTTCGGTGACTGCCCAGAAAACCCTTTGCGGCACCGGCGCATCCAGCTTGCCGCCTGCAGTTAGGCTGTCGATCACCAGGGATCCCGAGTCTGACGAGGTTACAAAAAAGCTTGCAACAAGAAGGATGCCAGTGACCGATGTCACAGTTCCGAGAGGAAACTGCTCAAGCAAAACGAAAAGCGAGGTTGCCACATTTTCTTCCACGGCGGTTGCCAGGTCCGACAGATCGTTTAGTTCGAGATACAGGGCGGTGCCTCCGAATGCCGACAGCCACAGGAACGTAATGAGGGCAGGCACTATCAGTACGCCCATAATGAATTCCCGCACGGTGCGGCCCCTGGAGATCCGGGCAATAAACATCCCCACAAAAGGCGACCAGCTTATCCACCATGCCCAGTAGAAAACTGTCCAGCTCATTTGCCAGTCCGACTGCTGATAAGTTTCTGTCCAGAAACTCAGTTCGAAAAAATTCTGAAGATATGCCCCTATATTCTGCACGAAAGAGCCAAGGATAAAAAGCGTCGGCCCCACCGCCAGCATAAACAAAAGAAACATTGCCCCGATAATAATATTCAGCTGGCTTAGCCTCTTCACCCCTGCACTCAGTCCGGCGATCACCGAACCCGTGGCAACAAGCGTGATACCGGCAATAAGGATTACCTGCAGCGTCACATTATCCTGCAGGCCGGTAAGGCGGCTCAAGCCCGCGCTCACCTGCTGCACTCCAAGCCCCAGCGACGTAGCCAGTCCGAACAGCGTTGCCACCACGGCAAGTATATTGATCGCCTTTCCCAGTCCGCCGTGTATCTTCTCCCCCAGCAAGGGGTAAAATACCGAACTTATAGTCAAGGGGAGGCGTCTGTTAAAAGTGAAAAAAGCCAGGGAAATACCCACCAGTGCGTAAATTCCCCAGGCATGAAATCCCCAGTGAAGAAATGTGTATTGCATCGATTTCTGGGCTGCGAACACCGTTCCGCCGGTCCCGGTCGGCGGTGATACATAGTGAAGAACCGGCTCGCCCACGCTCCAGAAAAGTATCCCGATCCCCATCCCGGCGCTGAACAGCATGGCAAACCAGGCGGTCCGGCTGAATTCTGGTTCGGAATTCCTTCCTCCCAGCCTGATGTCGCCAAATTTCCCAAAGGCAATGACAAGTGAGAAGACCAGGAAAAGGTTGACCGCAAGTATAAAGAACCATCCGCCGTTTAAGGATATGCCCCCCTGGATGTAGGCGAATACCCTTTCCATCGGTTCTCCCACCAGAAGAGTTGTCAAAATAAAGGCAGCTATCACCACGGCCGATATCCAGAATACCGGGGGGTCAACATCAAAATACCTGAGCTTGTTTTTGATGACTTTTGCAGGGCCTTTTACGGAGGTTTTTTTCGTCATCTGAAAAGACTTTGATGCACAAATCTTATCTTCTCTAAACAAAGATAACAAATAGTTTTGCGCTTAACTAATCCTACAGGATCGACGCATCCCGGACCCTTGGGAAGCCTGTGAAAGGATCAGTCAAGGGTGCCGGCCAGGGAGGCCCAGATCTCGACCAGCGCGGCCTGGTCGAGCAGCCATTTGTATTGATCGTCGACCTCGCCGGAAAAGTCCCTGCTGAACAAACCATTCTCATCCCTTACATTCTCCCAGACATGGTCCATATTTTCCTTAAAGATCAATAAATATTCAGGGTCCTTATCAATATTAAAAAGCTCGGTATAACCACGCATCATCACGGCAATAAACCAGTTATCCGTATTGTTGAACAACCTGAAACTTCTTCCGTCATCAGTCTGAAATGCTTCCGTAAAGTAAAATATCGCCGACTTGCCGATTTTTTCCGCTTCCTTCAGAAAGGATTTTTCGCCGGTGATGTTGTAAAGCAAAGCTGCCGCCTGCATCATCTGTCCCGAATTGTATGCATACTTTCTCTTATCTATCCTTCCCTCAATGTCGATATTGTCAAAGTACAGATGATCGGATTCATCCTGAAGCGTTTTTTTCGTCCACTGGTAAATCTCAAGACCCCGCTCAAAAAACCCGTATTCGCCCGTTGTTTCGAAAAGCTTGAAAGCCAGTACCGCGGCAGGTGCATTGGAGCAGGTATTTTTGGAAAGCTTCCGTTGTTCATTCCAGTAGATCCCGCCCCCGGCCTTTTCATCCCAGCCGCTGATTATAAATTCCCACAGGAGCTTCGACCGTTCGAGGTAATCAATTCTTCCAGTCAGCCTGTAGGCCTCGAGATAGTCGAGCGCTATCCAGACATTGTCATCATAAAACCTGTCGCTTTTGTTTGCCTGGATAATATACGACTGATAACACGCCGGCTGCCGGGAGG
>SKQJ01000320.1 GCA_007119075.1 Bacteroidales bacterium
GTTGCCGGCCCGTGTGCCCCTGCCGGCAAAAAAGCATCCGTGAAAACTCTGTTACTGCAGAACATTCGGGTGCAAACGGAATTCATCGTCAGGCATGTTCTCGTTGATTTCAAGAGAGTAAACCTGCATGTCGAATGATTCGCCTGCAAGCTGCTGAGTGATGCGAAAAGGGAATGTCATCGCGCCAAACCTCCTGTAGTCGGAATAGCCGGTCACCTGGTGGACCGGGCCGACCGGGGTCTCCCGGGTAATTTCGGTGCGCAGCTTGAAACCGCTGCTCACGCTGAAATATTCGGTTACTGTCCGGTCGATCGGGCCGCCTGTGATCACTATCTTGTAGGCTTCTTCTCCTTCAATTGTTTCAATGCCCTCAAGGCTCAGTGAAAACCCCCTTTCATTATAGGTCAGTTCCGGAATAATAATAGCCTCTTCTTTAAGTTCCGTGATCACATGTTCCTCGAGGGGAAAAAACCCTTGCGGTGAGGCGTTCATGCCGAGATTGCCATTAAGCACCTGCTCCTGGACGATGTAATCGACTCCGCGCACGATCCTTTTTATTGTCATTTTATACATATCGGGAAGCTTATGCCGGATGATAATTTCCAGATCGGCTCCCCGGACTTTGCCCCTCATGTATATAGCCTTGTCGGTTATGTTGCTAAGGTTATAAGCACCGCCCGAAGCCCTGATATACCGATCGATGACTTTCCCGGCAGTTGGTTCTTCAAAAGGTTCAAATCCCTGTTTGGTTTCCGGTTTTTCAGTCACCCCGGCATCATCTTCCTCTATTTTGCGTCCAAAGGGGTCAAAGAGCTGAACCTTGCCGTCGGCACTGAATTTTTCCAGTGTGCCTGCCACTTCAGACTTGTTTCCGCCCACAATGATAAAGCTGTTTTCGGGTCTGATAAACCTTCCTGCAACCTGCTGCACGTCTGCTGCAGTTACCCTGCTCAGCCGTTCTAGGTAGGTGTCGTAATAATCTTCCGGAAGGTCATAGCGCTCAATATTGAGGGCAAAACGGGCTATTGTGCGCGGGCTTTCAAGTGATCTTGCGAAACTGCCGTTGAGGAAATTCTTGATCAGTTCGAGCGATTCCTCATCAACCGGTTCACTGGCCATCCTGTCCATCTCGTAGAGGATCTCAACTATCGCGCTGTCAGTAACGCTGTTGCGGACTTCGGTGCTGACATTGAACCTTCCCACCAGCCGGTCGCTCGACAGACTGGATCTTGCACCATAGGTATAGCCTTTGTCTTCCCTGAGATTCTGCATCAGTCGGCCGCTGAACACACCGCCGCCGAGAATGCTGTTCATCACGCTGACATTTATTGCATCGGGATCGCCGGGCTGAAGAAACACCGGGTAAGACACAGATATAACCGATTGAACCGCCCCGTCCCTGTCGGCAAACGCCACGGTGTTTCCGGGCGGCGGCTCAGGTGTCTCATAGGTGTGGAAAGGGACATCGCCCGGTTCCCAGGAAGAAAAATAACGGTTCATCAGGTCCCTGGCCTGACCGGTGCTGATGTCGCCTACAATTACCATATAGGCAACATTGGGCTTAAAGTAGGTGCTGTAGTAGTCCGCCACCATTTCCCTGGTGATATTCGATACCGTTTCAGGAGTGGTTACTTCCCCGTAAGGGTGGTTTTCACCGTATACCAGGCGGGTAGACACGTTGCCGACCATGGCCCCGGCGTCCGTGAGCACGGTCGACAGACCGGTAAGGGTCTGGTTGACTTCACGGTCAAGCTCCTCCTGTGGAAATACAGGATTCAGAAGGACATCCGACATCAGATCCAGAAGCTTATCGGTATGTCTTGTAAGGGAAGACGCAAACACGCCTGTCGAGTAAGTGCTCAGGGAAGCCCCGATAAAATCTATTTCCTCATCTATTTCAGCCTTGCTGCGGTTTTCGGTACCCGCCCGCATCAATGACCCTGCCATGCTTACGTAACCCTTGGCCTCGTTCTCCATCACCGGGTCAATATCCAGCGTAAGCTGAAAAGACACCACCGGGATCTTATCGTTTTCAACAACGATTACTTTCATCCCGTTATCAAGAGTGAAAGTCTCGTAATCGCCGATATGGATCTGCGGTGCCGGGCCGGGCTGCGGAGGCCCTGTCCGGTCAACCTGCGCGAATGAGGGGAAAACAAAGCAGGCCAGAAGAAAAAAGAAAAGAATCCGTTTTATGATCTGTTGCCTGGAGCCGGTAAATATGCTGAAGGATCGTATCATCGTTTTATGCTTTATTGAAAAGTATATCGTTGGTTAATTGTTTCCGCTGCCGTGATCAGGGAGAATGAGGCAAAAAGTACAGCACTACCCTGTTTTCAGGGATGAAATATTTTTGGGCGGCCCCGAGTATGTCTTCCCGGGTGACTTCCATATACCTGTCGATTTCCGTATTGATACGGCCCGCATCATTGAAAAGGGTATGAAAAGTAGCGAGACTGGATGCCCTGCTTGCCATGGTTGTGTTGGAATTGACAAACTGGCTCTCGAACTGATTCCTGAGCTTTTCCATCTCGTTCATGCTGATCAGATTGTTCCTTACATCCTCAAGCTCCCGGTCAACGGCATCCTCAAGATCCCGGGGATCGATGCCCATATTGGGAAAAGCATATATCAGCGAAAGTCCGGGATCTTCCAGTCCCAATGGCATGGCCATGACCTGCAGGGCTATCTGCTGCTCATCAACCAGCCTTCTGTGCAGCCGGCTGCTCTGTCCGCGCGAAAGGAGCGCCCCCAGCATCTCTACAGCGTAGTAGTCAGTGGTGCCTCTTGCAGGGATGTTGTAGGCCTGGACCACAAGCGGCAGCTGAATATTGTCAAAAATGGTATCCCTTATTTCTTGTTCCCTGGCAGGCTCTGCAATATCCGGGCGGTATATCTCCTTTTCGCCCCTGGGAATTTCGCCGAACCAGGCCTGCACAAGATCCCGGGTCTCGTCAATTTCGATATCGCCGGCTATTACAAGAACGGCATTATTGGGAACATAGAACATCTCATGGAATTCCTCGAACTCATGATTTTCCGCATACCTGATATGGTCTTCGTCTCCCAGTATATGCCATCTGTAGGGATGCTCAGAATAGGCCCTTTTCAGGGTTTCGGAGAGAAGCGATCCATATGGCCGGTTATCGATGGCTTGTTTCTTTTCCTCAATCACCACGTCCTTCTGTGTCCTGATGCCGACCGAATCGACCCTGGCATGCATCAGCCTCTCGGATTCGATCCAGAGCCCGAGTTCAAGCTGGTTGGAGGGCAGCAGAAGATAATAATTGGTAACATCAAAGCTGGTGTAGGCATTCAGGGTCCCGCCGGCACTTTCAACATACTGGTCCAGCTCGCCGCGGCCAATGTTTTCGCTTCCCTCAAACATCAGATGCTCAAAAAAATGGGCAAAGCCGGTTCTGCTGGGATCCTCGTTCTTCGAACCTACATGATACATGATGTTGGTAACTACAATCGGTGTGGTATTATCCTGGTGAAGAATAACATGCAGGCCGTTATCAAGTTCAAATTCCACAAAGTCGATCTCTGTGCCCTGGCCGAAAAGAATGGACATTCCCGGCAAAAACAGGAGAACGATCAGCAATAATTGTTTTATCCGAAGTGTCTGTTGCATCAGTAAAGTATTAATTACCTAATTATTCTAATAATAAATAAACACAAATAAAGAACCGGATATTGTTAACGGCATATATCCATATTCCAATCTATACAAAGCTAAAAAAAATATCAAATAATCAAACCCCTTCAGCCCCGGGCTTGGGGGGAGCGTTTGCCTTCCGGCGGAA
>SKQJ01000374.1 GCA_007119075.1 Bacteroidales bacterium
AGCGGTTCCTCCTGTAAGTCAAAATTTTGCAACTTATTGACGAAATTTTGACTTCTTGTTTTTTTAAGGATAAATTTATGCAAAAAATAATAGTATAATAACTCGATGAAGGCATTAATTGTTATACCATTAACCGGAGAAGTTGTTTCAAAGGCAGGGGATTTTCAATTTCTTTTATCGGCGCCCCACATAAGCTTGTTGCGGAGTGTTTTGTAAAAATCCTGGTTATTAAGGCGAATAAGGGAAATTTCAAATTCCGATTTTTTCAGGATTATTTCCGAATCTGCAGGCAAAAGCGCTGACTGATGGTCTTTCGACAGAAGGAATTCATTGCTTCTGCATTTAATTTTCAGCTTGATTATGTTGTTGTCGGGTATTACTATTGGCCTTACGGTCAGGTTATGGGGGGCTATCGGGGAGATTATGAATCCCTGCATGTCGGGCGACAGCAGCGGGCCGCCAACGCTCAATGAGTAGGCGGTTGAACCTGTGGGAGTGGATACTATCAGTCCGTCGGCCCAGTATGCGCTCAGAAAATTATTGTTCAGCCAGACATGGGTGGTTATCATTGCCGAATTTTTTTTCTGAATTGTGAATTCATTAAGCGCAAAGTTAAAATCGCCGAATATTCCTGGTGGAGAATCCATCTGCAGAAGGCTTCTTTTTTCGATTGTGTAGTTCCCGGCAAACAAATCGTCAATTGCCATGTCAATATCTTCCCTTGCGATATTGGCCAGGAAACCCAGCTTGCCGCTGTTTATCCCGACAACCGGTATGCCGGAATCCCTTACCAGCGAAGAGGTCTCAAGTATCGTCCCGTCTCCCCCGATTGAAAAAACAAAGCCGGTCTTCTTATCAAGATCCTTATGAGAGGAAAACAGGTTGTCAGGCCGGGGGTCAAGGCCTGCCTCATTCACCATGAACTTATAAAATGGCTGGTATATCCCGAAACTGATCTTGTTTTCCCTGATGCGATCGAACAGCTTTTCAGCAAAAGGGAGAAACTGCTTTCCGAATTTTCTGCCGTATACAGCGATTTGCATTTTGATCGGTTTAGCGGGACAACAGACAGGATATTTTCACACTGCCCGATAGCCTGAATCAAGGCGAATCCGGGGCGTTCCGTGCAGGAAGGCTTGCAGCGCCGGGAGTGCGGGGTCATATGAATTACACATCAAGATAGCGAATGAACTGGTCATACCTGTTTTTGTAAAAACCGCTGAGGTTCTCGTCATCCATAAATGAAGCACTGATATCGTAGTCGTATCGTTCAAAAGTTTTTAGTATGGAGGTAAGATCGGATGTGTTTAATTTGATTGTCACTTCGATACGGTTGCTTCCGTCTGTATTTTTTATATAGAGGCTCAGGACCCTCGCGTTATTGCCTTCCACTATCTGGGATATCTGGCTCAGGGAGTAATCATGGTGATTCATTTCAAGCACTATTATCCCTCCCTGTTCGCCGGCTGCGGTGAGAGAGGCAACATGAGCCAGGAGGTCGGACTGACCTATGATTCCCATGAAATCCTTGTTTTCATCAAGCACCGGTATGACCGTAAGCTTGAGGCGTGAGGCTATTTCGATCACTTCATATATATGCTGCCCCGCAAACACAAACGGGCTGAAAAGCGACAGCCTGTGGTTGCCGATGGGTTCATCCATCATGCCCGTGTCATATATGTCAGTATCGGAAATAAGCCCCAGAAACTCCTTGTTGTCGACAATAGGCAAATGGGATATTCGGAATATCTCCATCCAGCTCAGGGCCCTTGCCCCTGTGTCGGAAGTTTTCAATGCGGGAATTACATCTGATACCAGATCTTTTGCAAGCATGGGCTGTCTTTTATATTTCGGTAAATAAGGGTTACTTTTGTTTTGTCAATCTTTACAACAAACAATATGCCATGACCAGATTAAGTGTAAATATAAATAAAATTGCAACACTCAGAAACGCGAGAGGCGGAAATATTCCTGATGTTCTAAAAGCGGCTGTCGATTGCCAGAGATTCGGGGCTCATGGGATCACTGTTCATCCCAGGCCTGATGAGAGACATATAAGATACCAGGATGTGCGGGATATAAAAAAGATAATTGCCACGGAGCTCAATATAGAAGGATATCCTTCGGAAGCTTTTTGCTCGCTGGTTATATCTGTGCTGCCTGAGCAGGTTACCCTTGTTCCCGATCCTCCCGGTGCTATTACCTCTGACCAGGGCTGGGATACTGTTTCAGAAAAATCCTTTCTGAAAGAAACGGTCGCCTTTTTTCACTTACACGGAATACGCACTTCGCTTTTTACCGGGACCGATCCCGTGCATATTGAACATGCCAAGCTTACCGGAACGGATCGTATAGAGCTTTACACTGAACCGTTTGCATCCGGCTACTCCATAAACCGCGAAGAGGCCGTCGCGCCGTTTGTGAGGGCGGCTGTCATCGCCGGAGAGCTTGGGCTCGGGCTCAATGCCGGTCATGACCTGAACCTTGAAAATCTCAGGTATTTTGCCGGAAAAGTCCCGGGTCTGCTGGAAGTTTCCATCGGTCATGCGCTGATTTCCGACTCCTTGTATTTTGGCCTGGAGAACACCATACAGATGTATCTCAGGCAGCTTGAAAAAATAACAGGAAACTGACGGCCGGAAAACCGGCCGGTCATGGTGCCGGCCTTCCATAGCTGAAGATCGGGTTTCTCCCGGCACATTGACAATAATTTTAATGAGCTGCCTCCAGGGCGGCTGTAACGCGATGAAAATTATATAAAATGCATTTGTTTTTCAGAAAATACGGTTCCGGAAAACCATTGGTAATACTGCACGGGCTGTATGGATCATCCGATAACTGGATGAGCATCGGCAGAAAACTGGCCGAAAATTTTGAAGTCTATATTCCCGACCAGCGCAACCATGGCCGGTCTCCCCATTCAGACCGTCACGATTATGGGTCCATGCGGGAAGACCTTATGGAATTTATAGATGGCCAGGGATTGCAAAGGGTGATCCTGCTTGGTCATTCAATGGGGGGCAAAACCGCGATGTGTTTCGCGGCGAATTACCCGGAGCGAATCGGCACACTGATTGTCGCTGATATTGCTCCCAAATCCTATAAGGGAATCTGGCGCCGCGAGGCGCTCAATCATTATGATATCCTTATGGCTATGAAGGAAGTTGATTTCTCAAGAGTTTCCAGTCGCCGGGATGTTGACGGCCAGCTTGCCGCTTCCATAAAATCACAGAGGATCCGGGCATTTCTGATGAAAAACCTGGATAAGGAAAGGGACGGCCGGTATTCATGGTCTATCAACCTGGATGTGCTGATCAGGGAGCTTGACAATATAATGGATGGCATAAACGAAAGCTGCTTTGATCTTTCATCTCCGACTGGAGATTTCCCGGTATTGTTCATAAGAGGCGGCAATTCTCCCTATATTGAAGAAGAGGACATGAAATTCATCAACAAGCTTTTTCCATCTGCCAGACTGGAAACGATACCGGATGCCGGGCACTGGCTGCATGCTGAGCAGCCGGAGGCATTTATTGAAACGGTCAGCAGCTTTGCATCGGGTGCCGCAGCGGACAGGTGAACGGGATTGCCGCTTCAGGCGGCTCCGGTCATTTTATGGCGGGCGTCTGCCGCATGGACTTGCTGAAGCACCCAAAGGATTTTCAAAAAATATCTTAATTTTAAGGCTGGAAAACAGATTAATAAAATAATTTATGGCAAACGCTTAGATGTACGATTTATATCCCTTAAAATTCAAGCCCATACCCCGGAAAATGATATGGGGCGGCAACAACCTGCG
>SKQJ01000151.1 GCA_007119075.1 Bacteroidales bacterium
AAATATACATGACAATTTTTAAATGGCACACCGGCAGTCAGGGTGATGCAAAATCACCTTAATTCCCCGGAGGGATCCCAGAAAAGCCGGGCAAATTCGATTACCCGGTCGCCCTCAACTTTTATGTTCTCATTTGCCAGCAGCTGTTCCATGGCGCCGGTCGTTCCGAAATGATGCTTGCCCGTAAGCAGGCCGTTACGGTTGACAACCCTGTGAGCCGGAATAAACAGTCCCCCGGAATGACAATTGTTCAGGGCCCATCCCACCATCCGCGCAGAACCGGGAGAACCCAGGTAACGGGCAATTGCTCCATAGGTGGATACCCTGCCCGGGGGGATAAGACAGGTCACCTGGTAAACCCTTTCAAAAAAGCCGGCATTTTCATTCTGCTTCATCGGGACCGGTAATTTCCCCGGGGGCATCTATCCTGAATTTCAGGTAAGATATAGGCTTGCCCTGATCGAGGAATTGCTGTTCATAAAAGGTTTTTATCGAAAGCACCTCGCCGGCAGCATCCGACCCGTAAAGATCGGCGGTCTGTTCAAGTATTTCAAGCCGGTTCGCTTCGATGACCGAGAGGGTATATTCATAAAGCTCCCTGCTGTCGGTTTTCAGATGAACCGGTCCGCCGGGCTTGAGGAAACTCCTGTAACGATTCAGAAAGCCGGGGCAGGTAAGACGCTTCCGGGCTTTCCTGGGCTGGGGGTCGGGAAAGGTTATCCATATTTCATCAACCTCATCCCTGTCGAAAAATGAGGCTATGAACTCAATGCGGGTCCTGAGAAATCCGACATTGGGCATTTTGTTGTCAGAGGCATGCTTTGCACCTTTCCATAATCTGGCTCCCTTGATGTCTATCCCGATAAAATTCCTGCAGGGAAACATTTCTGCCAGGCCCACGGTGTATTCGCCCTTGCCGCATCCGAGCTCGATTACAACGGGCCTGTGCGAGCCGAAAAATCCTGAAGCCCACCGACCGGACAGGGGGTGCTTCCTGTTGAACGCCTCTTCGATGCCAGCCTGCACCACATTGTCGAACTGAAGCATTTCGGCAAATCTTGCCAGTTTTTTCTTAGCCACCTTGCCGGATCTCAGTTAAGTTGCTTTCTCTCCACCCTCAGCCCCACATCGAGTATTCCCGGCAGCTCTTCTATCCTCATTGCCTGCTCGATCTCGACAGTGTATTTCCCTGGTTCCGGAAACCGGATATTTTGCCTGTAGTAGAAGCGGTTCTGCCATACGCTGCCAAAGCCCCTGCCTTTCCATTTGCCGGATGGTTCGGCAAGCACAAATTCAAGTGTGTCGCGGGTGTAGGCGCCTCCGGGCGACCGGGCAGAAATAAATAGAAAAAGGTTGCTCCGGGGATATTCGCCGGTATTCCTGAGGTTGATCATAAGGTCATGGGGACTGATGGTATCGGTGATCTCAAACTCAAATTCGGGAATATGGTAGCGGCTCCACCTGTCGCCCGGGATCCGCCGGTTCTGTTCATACACCAGATCGGGATTGCAGGCCGTGACCAGCAGCATCACAAGAGCTGCAATGATAAACCCCCGCAGGGATAAAATTAAAATGCGCGATCTATCAATTATCATTTTCCCTGTTCTTTTTCTTTTTTTTCCTGCTCTTTTTTCTCTTCCTGGCAATGTTTTCCTTCTCATCAAAACGGGAAATACTTTCATTTATTAGGAAATCACCGGGCGGATTATCCCGATCAGGGATAATATCAGCATTCTCAAGAAGCTTTGGGGGCTTCTTGCCGCTGCCGTTCATCCCTATTATTTCCTTAGCCCTCTCCAGGCTGATCGGCACCATGTTCGCAGAGGAACCGGCATTATCGGAATACCATATCAGCTTTTTAAATATATCGGCTTTCTGGAAAAAATAGCGTCCTTCCATTGTCTCCAGCACCTTTTCAAGATCGGGAAAGTCCTTTTTGGCATCATTATAAACTTCAACCTCATAATTGATGCAGCATTTAAGTTTGCCGCACTGTCCCGCAAGCTTCTGGGGATTGAGCGATATTTCCTGCACCCGGGCGGCATTTGTCGTTACAGAGGAGAAATTTGTCAGCCAGGAACTGCAGCACAGCTGGCGGCCGCAGACGCCCAGCCCTCCAATCCGTCCGGCTTCCTGCCGTGCTCCGACCTGCCTCATCTCTATCCTTATCCGGAATTCTTCGGCCAGTACTTTTATGAGCTCACGGAAGTCTACCCTCTCTTCGGAGATATAATAAAAAATGGCCTTGGTCTTGTCTCCCTGAAATTCCACATCACCGATCTTCATATTAAGACCCAGGGATTCGACAATTTCGCGAGCCCTCAGCATTGTGGGAATTTCCATCGAAATGGCCTCCTGCCATTTATCTATGTCGGCCGGCTTGGCCTTGCGGTAAACCTTTTTCAGGTTCTCATCATTTACCGGAACCCTGTATTTTCTCATTTGCTCAAGTACCAGCTCGCCCCGAAGGGACACGATCCCCAGATCATGGCCGGGCGATGATTCGACGGCAACGATATCACCCTGCATGAGCATCAGCTTATTGGTGTTCCGGTAAAATCCCTTTCGCGTATTCTTGAACCTGACTTCAACAATGTCCTGACGGTTGCCCGTATCGTTCAGATCAGACAGCCAGTCATACACATCCAGGCAGTTGCAGCTGCAGGATTTCATGCTGTTATTATCGGAATCGGATACTGTCGCCGAGCATCCTCTTATATTTATAGTCATTTTTTCTGATTCAGCTATGAAAACATAATCTGGCGGCAAAATTACCGGGTTTTTAATAACCTTGCCATTTTTATTGCGAGATCGAAAAAAATCAGTCGGCCGTTTCCATTGTACTCTATGTGGGCAAAGGCTTTGTTAAATTCATTATAAATTGCATATACGTTGCCGGAATGAACAAAAGCCGAAAACCGGGCTGAAAAATCCCTTTCCTCCTCCGACAGCCTGTCGAGATCCCCTCCCATTATATTGCGCATGAAGTTGCCCCGTATCATTCGAAGGGCATACTGCAAAAATTGCTTATGCTTTTCCCTCCCCTTGTCAGCCATATCGTCGATCCAGCCGGAAATCCCAGGTAAATCGAGCGAAAAGCAAAGCCGCATAAGCATCACAAACCTGTCAAAATGGAAGGCTGTTTCCTCATTTTCCCCCAGTGACCCCAGCAATTGCAGGTAATTCCCGCCCGCCATTCGTACCAGGCTGTCAATCCGTTCCCGCTCTTTTATTCCGTGCCGTTCCTCAAGGGCCTTTCCCATGCTTGCCGGATCGATGCCGGGAACCCTGATAAGCTGGGTACGGGAAAGTATAGTGGGAATGATCTGGCCGGCATCTTCGGCAACAAGCAGAAAGACAGTGCCCGGAGGAGGCTCTTCGAGTATTTTCAGCAGTTTGTTTGCTGCCGGCAAATTCATCTTTTCAGCCATCCATATCAAAACGACCTTGTAAAGGGCTTCAAAATTCTTGAAAGAAAGCTTTCTGATTATCTGCAGGCTTTCATTTTTGCTTATGGAGCCCTGTTTTTTATCGATTCCGGCATATTCGTACCACTGAAAAGGCCTCATATAGGGACTGGCAAGCACAAATTCCCGCCAGGCAGCGAGGAAATCGTCGCTCACCGGGTTTTTGCCGGAACTTTTTGTCTCGGCAACAGGGAAAACAAGATGCAGGTCAGGATGAACCAGTTTAGAGTACTTCCTGCAGGAGCTGCACTCATTGCACGAATCGTTCTGGCCGCGGTTTTTACAATTAAGATACCTGGCAAAAGCAATTGCCAGAGCCAGCTTGCC
>SKQJ01000032.1 GCA_007119075.1 Bacteroidales bacterium
ATTCATGATTGAGCCTGATTGCCTTCCGGCAGAAAAACAGGACCGGATTTATCCATGCAAAGACCAGAATAAGCTCAATCAGCAAAATATCCAGGGTGTGTTTTTGTCTTACATGAGTCAGTTCATGATCGAGTATCTCTCTTTCAACTGCCCCTCTTTCATATTCTTCCCGGTTTACGAAGATAAATTTCAGAAAACTGTGGGGGACCCGGTCATCCTCTGTCAGCACCAGTCTGCCGTCAAAGTAAGGAACCGATTTATTGCTTATTATTATAGAACGAACAGAGATAATATTTTTTACGAACCGGTATAGAAAAGCCAGCGAAACGATCAGATATCCAGCCAGAAGAAATCTCAGCAAAAGGTTGTATCCGGCAGCACCGGCCAGCGGGGATTGCACAAATGAATTTTGGAGTCCGGTGCCCGGCTTATTGCTGCCTGCCACGCTGCTGCCAGTTTCAGTGCTGCCACCGGTGACGAGGTTATCCGGAAAAAGCCTTTCAGCCAAAATTGTGCCGGCAGGATCAGCTCCGGCCAGATTGACTGCCCAGGAAATTTTAGGCAAAAACGGAATTGCCGGGACAGTTATTAAGGGGATAAGTAAAGGCAGCGTGATGGTGAACAGTAGAAAGAACCTGTTGAACCGCGGCATTTTCTCCTTTTCCAGGAAGAAATGGTAAATCGCAAACAAGAGCGCGGAAAACAGGGTAGCTTTAAAAATGTAGGTAATCATTGCCTGTTTTTTTTGATTTCCCCGTCGATAATTTTTTTTAGTTCCTCCAGTTCCTTTTCGGTCAGATTTCCGGTTGTGGCAAAAAATGATGCGAACTGAAATGCTGAATCGCCGAAATAATTCCTTACCATCCTGTTGACCTTCCCGGAAAAATACCCGGTCTTGTCCACCAGGGGATAATATTGCCTGGAGTTTCCATATAGCTTGTATCCTACAAACCCTTTGTCCTGCATTCTTTTCAGGAGGGTAGCAATTGTCGAAGGCGCCGGTTTAGGATCAGGATAGCTGTCAATCAAATCTTTAAGGAACATCTTCTCATTTTCCCATATAAGATCCATTAACTTCTCTTCGGTTCTCGAAAGCCTCATAATTCTACACATTGCAATTTACTTCTACAAATGTAGAACATTTTGATATAAATTACAACTTTTTGAAGCTATTTTTTTGATTGACTGAGACACTCCGCTGATTCCGGAGAATGAAATGCCATCAGCCTTCGGCAGACAGGTTTTTTAACATTATTTGTTTTTCAAACTACCACATAATGGTTACTTTAGCGGTGCAAGTCTAAGCTTAAATGGCAAATTTATGGACAGACGCAAAGCTATGAAAATATTTGCCGGTGTTGTCGCCGGAACCGGGGTAGGTGCATATACGCTCTCAAACGTCTTCAAGCCGGAATTCCCGCCTTTAAATGCGCCCGTGAATCTTGAATATAACCCTTCCGCCTCCTCCTGGGCATACTCCCGGATAGACCCGGCTGTTACCGGCGATCTGGCTTACAACTATTATCAGGAAGGAAGCTGCATGTATGCCGTTTTCAAAAGTGTAGCTGGTCAGCTGGCCGATAAGTTTGGCGAACCCTACTCTTCATTTCCATACCATATGATGAAATACGGCCGCAGTGGCATAGGCGGGTATGGTACCGTATGCGGATCGCTTAACGGAGCTGCTGCTCTCATAGGTCTGCTGGTGGAGGGAAATTCCATCCAGAATACCCTGATAACGGGACTTTTCAGGTGGTATGAGCAGATCGCGCTCCCTGAATTCAAACCCAGTACGGCAGTTCTTGATTTCACGCCTGCCTCATCTGTCTCCGAATCAACCCTATGTCATGCATCTGTTACGAACTGGGTCAAAAAGACCGGATACAGGGCTGATGCCGGTGAACGCGTGGAAAGATGCCGCCGCCTTACAGCTGATGTAGCAATAAGAACTGCAGTTGTTTTAAACGAATTTACAGGGAATACCTATGTATCTAATGGCCATGACAGCCGGAATGTCAGCGAATGCATGAGCTGCCATGGCGATACTGGAAAACTCAACAATACTTTTGGCAAGATGGAATGTTCTTCATGCCATACCGAGTCGGTCAGGCACAAAATCTTTGCAAACCCTCATTATAAACTAATGAAGGAGAAATAGAGGATCGTCTCTCAATCGCCGATTATTGGAATACTGGCCGGAGTCAGCTGCCAGAAAAATTCATCCGCCGGCGTAATATCCCAGACCCTCAATCAGGGTTATTCCCTTTCCCGGCGTCTGAGCTGGCACATACAGGAGCCTGTGAGCCGCTCCCTGGTATCGGTTTTAACCGGAAGGCCGTCCCGCTCCCATTCAATCAGTCCTCCGGCCATATTTGCGATATTTTCATACCCCTTATCTTTCAGGAACATTACAGCCTCTTTGCTGTGGATGCCGGCAGAATCGGCAAAAATCAGGCATTTATCGCGGGGAAGATCATTATACAGGTTACTTAAATTTCCGGCAGGAAGGTACAGAACATCAGGAACTCCGAATGACTTGAAACTGCTCAGGTAATCATCCCGAACATCAACAAGAATGCCTTCATCGCTGCAAAGTTCGAATGCCTCCCTTGGGGACAAGTGCAATATCCCCTGTATCATAAAACCCCGGTTTTTAAAAAGCCTGATCATACAATTATTATATTTTCATAGTTGCCGGAAATTTATCATTTTCAATATTTTCTCCTGTTGGCAAAAGCCACCAGAGAAAGCATTACGGGTACTTCCACAAGCACTCCCACCACTGTGACCAGTGCGGCGGGCGACTGCAGTCCGAAAAGGGCAATTGCAACAGCCACGGCCAGCTCAAAAAAATTGCTGGCCCCTATCATTGCCGCCGGGGCACAAACGGCATGATTCAGCTTCAGTTTCTTTCCGCCGTACCAGGCAATAAAAAAGATAAAATATGTCTGTATTACCAGGGGAATCGCGGCAAGCAGGATTATCAGCGGGTTGCTCAGAATATTTTGCCCCTGGAATGCAAAAAGCAGGACAAGGGTTACCAGAAGTGCAATGATGCTTACCGGTTTGAGCCTGGGCAGAAATACCCTCTTGAACCACTCTTCGCCCTTTGATCTCATCAGTATCTGCTGGGTGATCACCCCTGCAACCAGGGGCACAACCACAAAGATTACCACGCTGGCAACAAGGGTGTCATAGGGAATGGTTACGTCGGTTATGCCAAGCAAAAGGCCAACGATAGGAATAAACGCAACAAGGATGATCAGGTCGTTTACCGATACCTGCACAAGGGTATAGTTGGGGTCACCGTCTGAAAGGTATGACCATACAAATACCATGGCGGTGCAGGGGGCGGCGCCGAGGATTATGGCACCTGCTATATACTCCCCTGCCAGGGCGGGATCAATCCATGCCGAATAGATCTTTTCAAAGAATATCCAGGCAAAGAATGCCATGGTAAAGGGTTTTATGAGCCAGTTGATAATTACTGTCCATACCACTCCTTTAGGCCGTTTGCCGATTTTCCGTATGCTGGTAAAATCCACCTGGAGCATCATGGGATAAATCATAAGCCAGATAAGTATGGCTACGGGTATATTGACCCGTGCCACTTCCATTCCGGCTATAATCTGAATGCTGTCCCCCGCCAGGTGGCCTATCAGGATGCCGGCAAGAATGCCAAGGGCAACCCACACTGTCAGATATTTATCAAAAAAGCTGATTGTTTTCTTTTGAACCATTAGAACTTTTTTTAATGAAGAGAATAGTTTTA
>SKQJ01000124.1 GCA_007119075.1 Bacteroidales bacterium
AAAAAAGAGAAAAAATAATCACCGCAGCCGGCAAGATATTCGGACGTCATGGATTCAAGGAAACCCGGATGGAAAAAGTAGCCGAGGAAGCAGCGATGGGAAAAAGTTCGCTCTACTATTACTTCCTTAGCAAGGAAGAGCTTTTCGAGGCCGTGGTAGAACGCGAGGCCGAATACCTCAAGAACGAGATAATACAGGCGACCAGAGACATTGCCGATCCATACAAAAGGATGAAACTGTATGTGATTGCAAGGATGAAGGCTTTCAGAAAATCCATCAACCTTTACACGGCGGTAAAGACAAACTACCTGGATCATCTTCCCTTTATCGAAAAGGTCAGGGCCAAGTATGACAAGGAAGAAATGAAGATGGTCGAGAATATTTTAAAAGACGGGGTAAAGGCAAACCGTTTCAAGCTTGTGAATACCGAGCTTGCCACCATAGCAATCGTTACCGCCATCAAGGGACTTGAATACACCATTGTCATAAGAGAAAGCCCGATCAAGATGGAACAACAGGTTGAACAGCTCCTGATGTTTCTTTTCTATGGCATTGTCAAGAGGCACTGAGGCATTATCGGGAAGAGCTGCGTATTTTCACGGGCACTGAAAATGCATCCGGCCGGCGTATCGAACCGCTGGTGCCTTCTTTTTAACTAAACACCATGAACTGCTGAGAATGATGAAAATAAAAATATGCACCTTAATAATCGCAGCGATGTGCTCCACTTTCGCCTACACAAACCAGTTCCAGGTCCTGGTCTACACCAGTCCCGACAGGTGGCATAACCCAACGCTGCCTGTAGCCATCACCGAATTCCAGGAGATGGCAAAAAGACATGATTTCGGACTTACCTGGACACAGCAGCCCCAGAGCTTCACCTATGAAAACCTGCAAAGGTTTCATGTGATAGTTTTCCTGCATTCAACAGGAAGCGAGCTATCGGGTGAGCAGATGGAAAGCTTCAAAAACTTTATCCGCAATGGCGGAGGCTTTGCAGGTATCCATGGAGCTTCCATAGCGGCCGACCGGGAAGAGTGGTACCAGAGGCTGATTGGCCGGGTATTCACAGAGCATCCCGAAGTGCAGACAGCCGTTATGAATGTCGTAGACAAAAACCATCCCTCCACCATGCATCTGCCTGACAGGTGGGTTTGGACGGATGAATGGTATGCTTTCGGCGATCAGCTTGTTGATAATCTCAACTATCTTCTCACGGTGGATGAAAATACTTATGATACCGACAGGACATGGGGGGATGACCGTTCTTCCGCCATGGGCGATTTCCATCCTATTGCCTGGTATCATGAATATGACGGCGGAAGGTCTTTCTTCACCTCGCTTGGGCATATGCCGGAACTGTTCAGGGACTCGTGGTTACTCAATCATATTTACGGCGGCATTTTCTGGGCAGCTACCGGTCTGGGGATATACGAATGACCTGAAAAAAAACGAAAGCAATCTGCGATGCCGGCCATTCCGGGCAGCGTGAAACCTAACCAACCAAATTTGTACTATGGAAAATAACAGCAGCAGGAGGTCTTTTCTTAAGAAATCAGCGATCGCAATGGCAGGCGCGGGATTATACTCTTCCTTGCCCAAAAACCTATATGGCATAGATTCTCCGGGTAACCGCATAAATATCGGCGTGATCGGGATAAACTGGTGGGGGATCGAAAATATGGAGTTCATGCTCAGGGCCGATTCTGGCACACATTGCATTGCCTTGTGTGATGTCGACAGGGTGAGACTCGAAGAACAGGCCGCCCACCTTAAAAAGAATTTTCCTGCCAGAACCGGCAATATCAAGCTTTATTCCGATTTCCGCGAACTGCTTGAAAACAAGGATATCGACGGAGTCATCATTGCAACTCCCGACCATTGGCATACCTATATGTTCGCCGAAGCCTGCAAAGCCGGCAAAGCTATTTATATAGAGAAACCAACCGGACACACTGTCGCTGACTGCCGGCTGATGGTTGACCTGCAGAGCAAATACAAAAATGTTGTTACCACCGGGCTCTGGCATATAAGCCTTGAATATTTCACCGAAGCATTCGATATTCTCTCGTCGGGCATTCTGGGCGATGTGTTCAAGGTGCATGCCTGGATCACCGGCACTACAGACCCGGTAATTTACGACCCGGCGCCCCAGCCTGTTCCGGCAACGCTTGACTATAACATGTGGCTCGGACCGGCCCCATACCGTCCCTATAACAGCAACTTCCTGCACCGCAGGTGGAGGAATTACTGGGATTTCGGAGGCGGACAGCAAACGGACTGGGTACATTACCTTGATTCGGCTCTTGATGGCATAGCCGCACTGGGGCATAAGAGAACATATCCAAAATCCGTCTTTTCTGTTGGCTACAAGCATCCGGAAACGATGACCGATACGCCGCGGATCCAGACTTCGGTTTTTCAGTTCGATGATTATCACATTGTGTGGGAACAGCAGATCAGCAACCTGTATAACAGGGGCGACGGTGTTGCATGGATAGGGAGCAATGGCACCCTGGTATGCAATCGCACCGGCTATGAGATCATTCCACAGACCGGAAGGGACATCGAGGCAAAAAGAAAGGTCGGACCCTACGGGAATCAGTACCACCACATGATCAACTGGGCCGAATGCATCAGGAGCAACAACCAGGAGACAAACGGAACGATCGATAAGGGGTGCTATGCAACCGAGCTGGCCTGCATTGCAAATATCTCTCACAGGATCGGCGGGAAATCCCTTGAATATTTGCCTGTGGAGAAAAAATTCCTGAACAATCCGGAGGCCGATTCATATATCTCGCCCCCTTACAATAATAACTGGAAGTACCCGCAGGTATAGCGGCCCGAAGATTTTTCACGATGGATTTTGCCGGGGTGCAAATTTTTCCTGCTGACCCCTGAGGCTAAGTCTGCCGGCCGCCTCTTGTGGTTGCTGGCGGGGCTCCAAAACCTCCCTGCAGGTATTTAAGGGGCAGGATAGCCGACGGTCTGGCCCAGGATCACATGCTGTGACGGCCGGAGCTTCAGCATATCATGCAGCTTTTCCCTGTCCACAAGTCCCCTGACAACTGTGGCAAGCCCCTCGGATGCGCAGAAAAGATAAACATTCTGCGATATAAATCCAACGTCGGTCGCTGAATGGAACTCACGGTTTTCCAGCGTAGCACCGCTCATACGGTCGTGATCGGAAACGTAGATCAGATTAAGGGGGGCAGCGGCGACAAAATCCTGGGTGCCGGCGTATTCCCTTAAATCCTCATTGCCAAGCTTCCTTAAGGCATGCCTTGTGGCATCGTACATGTACCATCCTCCGGCAGTGATCACATAAATATCGATCTGCTGCCAGTTGCGGGCCGACGGAGCCGTACGTCTTCCGTCATCCCGGTTTACGCCGAATGCTGACCAGAGCAGGTTGGAAAGATCCTGCCTTGTCAATTCATGTGGGCTAAAACTCCTTGATGACTGCCTGTTGCCGAGGGCTTCAAAAAGAGGCATTCCGCCCGTTCTCTGGGGTTCAGGCAGGGAAACTGTCTCCCCTTCCTGTGCAGACAGGCTTCCCAGGCAAAAAATCGCAATTATAAAGACAACGGATATTTTCATCAGTAAATGTTTGTTTTAATTAATTGGTCTGATGGATCTTACCATGATAATATTTTCATCATAATTTGTGAAGATAGTGAAAATATCATCATGGACGATTCATCTGAATAAAGTATTGGTTTGGATTGAATGCTCAAATATAATTGAATTTGATGAAACC
>SKQJ01000261.1 GCA_007119075.1 Bacteroidales bacterium
CGGGAAATACTGTTTTGCGAACCCATATGGTTCAGTGTGAAGCCGCTTTTTTCCCGGAAATTAAGAAATTGTATGTTGAAATGCACGGAATCGGTGGTAGTATGTATCCTGTTTGCAAGAAGATTCAGGCCGGTGATCCCGATATCCCCGAAATCCACCCCGTATTCACGACCTTTAAAAACATGTTTCCGGTAAGTGAATTCAGAGTTCTGAAGACTGACCGAATTAATGGCAAAATCCCATTTGTTTTTTTTCAACGTATCTCTGGATGACAGGGCATCGGCAATAAAACGGATATTGGAAACAGAATCAGCGTCTGTACGAAGATTGATAAGCGCATCCTGCAGGCGGATCTGGTTGAAATGAATATGCCGTTCCCCGGGCTTGATATTGCTGATGGTGGCAATAAGCCGGTAGGCTTTCAGCAAGGTGTCTCCCTGCTGATCTTCTATGTGTATATCCCTTAATATGACCCTGTTGAAAAACACTATCTCGACTTTTCCCACCTCAAATTTTGCATTCAGATTTGCTGAAACCTGTCTTGCAATATGGGAGGTGAGATAAGTCTGCACCGAGGGCCATTGCAGCAACAGGTAGGCACCTGCCGGAAGAGTTATTGCAATCAGTGCAAGAATCCCTGCTATCCTGGATAATTTTTTGATAAATTTGGGGTTTTTATTTGAACGTAAAAAAAATAAAAAAAGTTCATATATCCCTAATTTATAAGAATAAATGTCAATAATCATACTCGGCATCGAGTCATCCTGTGATGACACTTCTGCCTCGGTAATAAAAGACGGCACATTGATGTCAAATATAATTGCCGGGCAGGATGTGCATATGAAATATGGCGGAGTCGTTCCCGAGCTCGCATCCCGGGCTCACCAGCAAAACATTGTGCCGGTGGTTGAAATGGCTCTTCGTGAAGCCGGGATTTCCAAAGCTGATGTTACGGCAGTCGGATTCACGCGCGGACCCGGATTGATGGGTTCGCTGCTTGTGGGAACTTCTTTTGCCAAAGGATTCTCTCTGGCAATGAATATTCCGCTTATAGAGGTCAATCACCTGCAGGCCCACATTCTGGTGCATTTCATCGGGGAAGCGGGCGTCGAAAAGAGCTTTCCGCCGTTTCCTTTCATCTGCCTGCTCGTTTCCGGAGGTCATACCCAGCTGGTACTTGTAAAGGATTATCTTGATATGGAGATAATTGGCCAGACCATCGATGATGCGGCCGGCGAGGCATTTGACAAATGCGGGCGGATAATGGGGCTGCCATACCCGGGAGGGCCATGGATAGACAGGTATGCGCGGGAAGGCAATCCCGCTGCCTACAAATTCTCACGGCCCTCGGCCGGTGGAATGAACTACAGTTTCAGCGGACTGAAGACTTCTTTTCTGTACTTTTTGCGCGATGCCGAAAAGAGCCAACAGGAATTTGTTAAAAAAAACCGTGAAGACCTCTGCGCGTCGCTCCAGCAGGCGATTACCGATGTGCTGATGGAAAACCTCATAAAGGCATCTGAAAAGACCGGAATTAAGGAGGTAGCCCTGGCAGGCGGCGTTGCAGCCAATTCAGTCTTGCGCAACGCAGTTTCTGAATACGGCTCCGGGCACGGGTGGCGGGTTTATATTCCAAGGCCGGCATTTACGACCGACAATGCGGCAATGATTGCAATTACAGCCTATCATAAATTCCTGAAAGAAGATTTCGCAGGGCAGGATTCGGTACCCGAGGCACGGCTGAAATTCGGCGTATGAGACAGGGGTGATTTCGGCTCTAAGGCCCTGTATATGAGGTAAACTGTTGTTCCGGCTCACGCCGGCGCGAAAGGTCAATGCTTTACGACGCGGTAAGTTTTTGAAAACTTGCTGTCAGGAGCAAAGATTTTAAGCAGGTATGCAGATGTCTGTAGGGACTGGATATCTATCCGGATATGATTGTCGGATTCTTCGGCTTTAGCCTGGATCAGCCTTCGGCCGAAAAGATCGTAGATTTCCGCATGAATTTCCAGATCCTGGGCCGCGGGCCATTCGATCCTGATAAAATCGGTAGCCGGATTGGGGAAAACCCTGAAGCTTAATTCGGGCTTATCGCCGGGAAGATCATCGCCGGTGGCCGTTGCTGAAAGATCCCATTCTGAAAGTATCACATGATGCATGGACAGGGAAACCATATCCGGCGGCTTCGCCGAATACCCTCCCGGTGCAATGCTGAAGATAAGGAAAACAAACAGCGTAATAGTTTTCTGCATCGGCATTCGTATTTGAGCAAAATCACTATAAAAGTATACAATGTTTCGATAAAACCCTCTCTGTTTAACTATTTTTAGGGTTTTTCCATAAGAAAAAAGCTTAAATCCTTCTGCCGGAAGAGCTGTCCGGAAATGCGGTCGAAACGAAGTCGAAAAATTTCTCCCATAAAAGGCTATTTTATATTGCGCCGTGCCTTATATTTGTCAGGCGCGGAATTATATTCGAATTATTTTCGAAAACGGGTCGAAAATTATTTAGTTTATTTGAAGCAGTATTAGCCGGCTAAGCCTTTTAGTCTAACCTTAACCATAAAACCATGAGAAAATTTATTGTTTTGATTGTATTTGCAGGTTTTCTTGCCAGTGCAGCCCGGGCAGGGGGCATCATGACCAACACCAACCAGAGCGCCTCCTTTATCAGGATGCCTGCCAGGGATGCCTCCCTTGGCATCGATGCGGCATACTATAATCCTGCCGGCCTCACCCGGCTTGGAGACGGGTTCCATCTTTCGCTCAACAACCAGTCTGTTTTTCAGACCAGGAAAATTAATAGCTCATTTGCCCTGCTTAATGACGGTGATTACCGGGGGGACGTCTCAGCACCTTTATTTCCCGGTGTCTATGCAGTTTACAAGACCGGCAGACTGGCCATTTCAGGTGGATTCATGCCGGTCGGCGGCGGGGGAGGCGCTGAATATTCCAGGGGGCTCCCTTCATTTGAGAATGATTTTGCAGCGGTTCCAATGCTTGTTTCCGGCGCGGGAATACCCACGACCTCCTATGATGCCGATATCTTCTTTGAAGGATCATCGGTTTTTTACGGAGGCCAGCTCGGCGTCACCTACCAGTTGTCGGAAATGATCGGCGTTTACGGGGGAATAAGGTATGTTGCCGCCTCTAATTCCTACAGGGGACACCTTCAGAACCTGATGATCAACCCGGCTCATCCCCTGAACGCCGGCGGCGGCATGGTTAACGCCGCAGGATTTTTTTCAAACCTGTCAGCCCTCGCTTCATTTACAGCCGGTGAGCTCCAGCATATCATCACCCATGGCGGAGGAAGTCTTACCCTTGACCAGGCGGTGGCTCTTAATGTGCTTACCCAGGCTGAGGCCGGCCAGATTGCCGGGGGACTCGGTGCTGCATACAACGAGAGCCTTTCGATAAGCCAGATCCAGTCGGCATATCAGGCTGCCTCGGAGACTGCCTCCGGATATGCCGGAATGCTTGGCGACCGGCGCGTAGATGCACGGCAGACCGGTTCGGCTATCGCCCCTTTGCTGGGTGTTAACCTTTCGCTTTCCGAACAGTTCAACATCGGCATCAAATACGAGTTCCTGACGAGGCTGGAACTTGAAAACGATACTGAAACGGATGAAACCGGGATGTTCCCAGACGGCGCCAAAACCCGCAGTGA
>SKQJ01000001.1 GCA_007119075.1 Bacteroidales bacterium
CAAAAAAGGCTGCAACATTTTACTGTTGCAACCTCTTGATTTTGTTGCTCCCCCTCTAGGACTTGAACCTAGGACCCTCTGATTAACAGTCAGATGCTCTAACCAACTGAGCTAAGGAGGAATATTTGTTCCGGGACTGCAATAATGAACCCGTATTTGAGATTGCGAAAATAACAGGTTTTTGCCAATTAACCAATAGATTTTTTAAATATTTTGCCTGTGAGAGAATCCCTGATTTCTCCGATTCCCGTCACCCAATTCTTCTGAAAGCACACAGTTGCCTCCGGCTCTTGCAGCATAGAAACAGAAACTGTGCCATTTCAGTCAACACTGATCATTATGCTGCTCCTTTGGGTGTTTTTTCAAAATGCTAATCGCGGCAAATTTTTCAGGATCAGATAAATTCAATAACTTCGTGAGGAAATCTGTAATGGAACTATTTTTATTACAACTATGAGCTTACTTGTTGCAGGCACCGTTGCCTTTGATGCCATCGAGACCCCCTTTGGAAAGACCGACAGGATAATCGGCGGAGCCGCCACGTATATCAGCCTGGCGGCCTCTTATTTTACCTCTTCATCAAGGATCGTTTCAGCCGTGGGCGAGGATTTCCCGCCCGAGTATGTCGGACTGCTGAAAGATCACGGCATTGATACTGAAGGATTGGAAATCAAAAAGGGAGAAAAATCTTTTTTCTGGTCGGGGAAATATGAAGTGGACATGAATTACAGGGAAACTCTCGCGACCGAGCTCAATGTGATCGAGAATTACCATCCGGTGGTCCCGGATTCCTACCAGGACAGCGAATTTCTGATGCTCGGCAACCTGCTCCCCGATGTCCAGATCGCCGTTATCGAACAGCTTGTCAGCCGGCCCAGGCTGATAGTGCTCGATACGATGAACTACTGGATCGAGAATACTCCCGCTTCACTGAAAAAAGCCATTAGCATGGTTGATGTGCTGACTATAAATGACTCGGAAGCCAGGCAGTTATCCGGTGAGTATTCTCTTCCCCGCGCAGCAAAAAAGATCCTTACCCTGGGGCCCGAATACCTTATCATCAAAAAAGGGGAAAACGGCGCATTGCTCTTTTCCGGCAACAAGATGTTCTTCGCTCCTGCTTTGCCCCTGGAGGATGTGTTTGATCCCACCGGCGCGGGCGATTCCTTTGCAGGCGGTTTCATGGGGTACCTGGCCAAAATTGGCGAAGTGAACTTTGAAAGCATGAAGAACGCGATTGTTACAGGAGCCGCAATGGCATCATTCTGCGTCGAAAAATTCGGAACCGAGAACCTTGTCAACCTCGACAAAACAATCATTTATAACCGGATAAGGCAATTCAGCGAGCTGATACGCTTCAGCGACATGGAGATAAAGTGACCTCCTTGCCGACAGTTATTATTATATCGCCAATTTCACAGGGAAGCTATCTGATTTTCAGGATGGCGGAGCAATCCGTAAATTTCCCCGGAAGGGAAAATTAAAAAAGCCCGAACAATTCGGCATCGACCCTGTCAATCACCTTGCTCAATTCTTCCCTGCTTTCTGTGAACTGGTTGTTGTCGACGTCGATTATCAGCATTTTCCCCAGATTGTATGACTCTATCCATGCTTCATATCGCTCATTCAGCCGCTTAAGGTAATCCAGCCTGATGGTGATCTCGTATTTGCGTCCCCGTTTCTGGATCTGGTGCACGAGTGTCGGCACCGAGGCGCGCAGGTAAATGAGAAGATCGGGCGGACGGATAAGCGAGCTCATGAGATTGAAAAGGGTGTAATAATTCTCAAAATCGCGGGTGGACATCAGTCCCATCGAATGAAGGTTGGGGGCAAATATATAGGCGTCTTCATAAATGGTGCGGTCCTGGATCACGGTGGTGCCCTTTTTGTGTATCTCGAGGATGTGGTTAAACCGGGTATTCAGAAAGTAAATCTGCAGGTTGAATGACCAGCGTTGCATGTCTTCGTAAAAATCATGCAGGTAGGGATTTTCATCCACGTCCTCAAAATGGGTTTCCCATCTGAAGTGTTTGGCAAGCAGTTCCGTGAGGGTTGTTTTCCCGGACCCGATATTTCCGGCGACAGCTATATGCATAGAAAAATAATTGACTATTTGCAGGGTACAGGGTACAGATCCGGTACTTTTTAACACCAACTAAATTAATACTTTTTGGAATAAATCCCCTAATTATTGCCTGACGCGGTAAGAATAAATCCTGCCTTCTGAGAGGATATACATCCGTTCGGGCTGAATATCTGCATAATCGGCCTGCACATCGGGAGGCATATATATTTTGCTTATTTTGCCTGCTTCGAAATTCAGGTTCAACAGGTCGCCCTTGTAAAAATAGATGATTTGTCCGTCGACAACACGGAATCTCGACGGACCGGCATAGGGTATGGTTTTGAGATAGGAAGCGAACCGGTCAAATACCATGATCCCTTCAAGGGGGACATGAAGATACAGCCGGTTGCGGGATTCGGTCAGATAAACCGGCTGATTGCCGGAGTCGGCAAGGGAGCTGATGATCATGCTTTGATGGGATCGCTGCAGCTGCTGGTCAAAATAAACTATCCGGTTATCTCTGTCGCTGAAAACCCAGAAGCCGCCCTGTCCGGAAGAGGCGGCAAGAATTGCCTTGTCAATTCCCAGATCGCTCATATCTATTTCTCCCCGCAACGGAGCAAGTTTGTTGTTCAGGAACATTATGCGGTTAAAATCGCGATAAAAAACCAGGATCTGGAAAGGATTGGAAACATCGGCCGAAGATATGGTGCCGGCTGACAGCGACCCGTATTCGAAGGTGTTTCCGGAAGCGGTTTCAAGTTTGATAATCCGGTGGTCGTCAACAAAATAAACGTTACCGGTATGATCGGTATGCAATTTGCCGGAAGGGGCAATGCCCGAGTAGACCAGTTCGAACCTTTCGGTGGAAACGGCGAAGCCTGTCGAAATGACTGCAAGCCACAGCAGAATATTTGAGATTATTCTCACAATCGCTTTTTTATCTCCAGGAGTTCATCAAGGTATTGCCGGTTATTGGCCAGCCGGGGGACCTTGTTCTGACCGCCCAGCTTATTCTTTTCCTTCAGCCACTGATAGAACAGCCCCTTTTTCACACTGTGCACCAGAGGCGGATCAAGGGTGATATCCTTGTAACGCTTTGCCTCATAATCTGAATTGAGCGCCTGTAACGCGTTATCCAGCATTGTTACAAAGTACTCCATGTTTTCAGGCTCCTTTTCAAATTCGATCAGCCATTCATGCCTGCCCTTGGATTTATCGCTCATAAACACCGGCCCCGCCGTGTATTCGCTTATTACGGCCTTGCTTTTTTTTGAGGCGGTCTTTAGTGCGTTTTCGGCATTATCTATTATAAGTTCCTCGCCAAAGGCATTTATGAAATGCTTGGTACGTCCTGTTATTTTAATCCTGTGGGGATACAGGGAAGTGAAAATAATGGTGTCTCCGATTATGTATCGCCACAGTCCGCCGTTTGTGGAAATAATCATTACGTAGTTTGTGTTGAGTTCCACCTCCCCGATTGACAGGGCTTTCGGATCGTCCTTTCCAAACTGATCAAATGGCACGAACTCGTAATAAATACCGTAATCAAGCATCAAAAGCATGTCGTCCCTTA
>SKQJ01000441.1 GCA_007119075.1 Bacteroidales bacterium
TCACTGGTAGGCGTATTGCTTTTTGCCAGATCAAAGCTCACCCCTTCCGGGGAAGTAACCGTTTCGGTCAACAATAAAAGGGAGATAAAAACACAGCCCGGATCGACGGTCCTTGCCATCCTTTCCGCCAACAGCATATACCTGCCATCTGCCTGCGGCGGCGGCGGTACATGTGCCCAGTGCAAGTGCCAGGTCCTTGAAGGAGGGGGTTCGATACTGCCCACCGAAAAAGATTTTTTTAGCCGCAAAGAGCAACAGGAACAATGGAGGCTGGGCTGCCAGGTCAAGATCCGTGAAGACATGAAGATCCAGGTTCCCGAGGAGGTTCTGGGGATAAAAAAATGGGAATGTGAAGTAGTGAGCAACAAAAATGTGGCTACTTTCATCAAGGAGTTCGTTGTCCGGCTGCCAGAAGGCGAGAATATGGAATTCAAATCGGGCGGCTATATCCAGATTGACGTTCCAAAGGCGGAAGTCGATTTCAAAGACATCGAGGTGCAGGAGGAGTTCCGGCCCGAATGGGACCAGTTCGGCATGTGGGACCTGAAAATGAAAAACAGCGAGGAGACATTCCGGGCCTATTCCATGGCCAACCATCCCGCCGAAGGGAATATTATAATGCTTAATATACGTATTGCAACTCCTCCGTGGGACAGGTCAAAAGGAACTTTTAAAAATGTGAACCCGGGAGTTTGCTCCTCCTATATTTTTTCAAGAAAGCCGGGCGATAAAGTTACGATTTCCGGCCCTTACGGTCACTTCTTCATTAAGGAAACCGATAATGAGATGGTATATGTTGGCGGCGGCGCCGGCATGGCACCCCTGCGTTCCCATATTTTCCACATGTTCCATACGGAAAAAACCAAACGTAATGTATCCTACTGGTATGGTGCGCGCAGCCTGCGGGAAGTATTTTACGAGGAAGAATTCCGGGAAATTGAAAAGGAATTTCCCAATTTCAAATTCCATATAGCCCTGTCCGAACCCAAACCGGAAGATAACTGGACCGGCTATACAGGATTTATTCACCAGGTGGTTTATGATAATTACCTGGGGCAGCACGAGGATCCTGATGATGTGGAATTTTATCTTTGCGGCCCTCCCATGATGAATGATGCAGTCCTTAAGATGCTGTATGACCTGGGTGTTCCCGATGAAATGGTCGATCTTGATGATTTTGGCGGATAAGCGCGGGGAATGAAATAATGGCGGTGCCCAGGTCGTTGTATCTGGACCTGAATTAATCATACAACAATGCAAAGAAAATTCTTTTTCCTGGCTTTCGCTGCGCTGATTGCCTTTTCCTGCGGCAGCGAGCAGCGGCAATTTCTTTACCTGGATGGGTTCACCCAGGGCACCAGCTATCATATAGCTTATAATTCTCCCGATTCGACCGACTATCATGAAGAATTAAGGGAGATTTTCAGGGACATTGATTATTCCATGTCAATTTACAACCCTTCATCTATAATTTCGGCAGTCAATCGAAATGAGCACGGAGTTGATGCGGACGATTATTTTATTGCCGTATTCAACAGGGCCCGGGAAATCTCTGAAAAAACCGGGGGCGCCTTTGATATAACCGTAGGACCGCTGGTAAATGCCTGGGGATTCGGTTTCAGCGAAAGGGAAAATATTACTCCCCGGCTAGTCGACAGCCTGCTACAGCTGATAGGCTGGGAACAGGTAAGGCTTGAAGGCCGTTCGGTCATTAAGGACCAGCCGGGAATAATGCTGGACATGAATGCTATTGCCAAAGGCTATACGGTGGATGTTGTTGCGGACTTTCTTGATGCACGCGGGGTAACCGACTATATGATCGAGATCGGCGGGGAGATAAGGCTAAAAGGCAGGAACAGGAACAACCAGCTGTGGCGGATCGGAATCGACAAGCCGGTCGACGATCCCGTGGCAATATCAAGGGAGCTTCAGGAGATTGTTCATCTGACAGGCAGGGCGCTTGCCACTTCCGGCAATTACAGGAAGTTCTATGTGATGGATGGACAGAAGTACGCCCATACCATTGACCCGGCAACGGGCTATCCCGTGCAGCACACTCTGCTGAGCGCCACTGTGGTCGCTTCCACGGCAATGGATGCCGATGCCTGGGCAACCGCATTTATGGTGCTCGGGCTCGAAAAAGGCATGGAACTGGCCCGTTCCGCTCCTGACCTGGAAGCATATTTTGTATATGATCTGGAGGGATTTCCCGCGGTTGCCTATACTGAGGGTTTCAGGGAAATGATAAGCGGTCAGGCAACCGCGAACCGATAACGGCCCATCGCCCTTGCTGCACTGCCCGGGTAACCCGAAAAAAAGAAAGGCTTTTTTTGTCAAACACAGTGCTGCCCGGAGATTTTTGGGAATTAGCAGGATTTTCACCGGATTGAGCTTCGCACCGGAATTACCGCCCCCGCGTATTGCCGGATCAGTTCTGCAAATGCTTCAGTTTGCTGAAATCTATCTGTTTTCGTTGTTCTTCTTTCCGGTGCCGGTCATCGCCGGTAGCGCAAGACTCCTGTCTGCCGCAGCCACAGGTAATGCCCCTTTCCTCGAGCTCCGGACTGCTCCTGCACGAGCCTCCTGAAAATTTTCCGTCTTTCGAAAAAAGAACCCTGATCGACATGGCTCCTACGGCCAGTATCACAAGCACAAATGAGATGAGTATGAGATATATTATTTCCATATTGTTTTACTTTATCAGATAACTTATTTTAATACATAAAACGTGCCTTTCTTTGTTTTCTGAAGTCTAAATTACCGGATAAGCCCTCTTCAGTCCGGGAGACTGATTCCGGCTATTTTCCCCTTCCATTTATAAACAAACAGGACTCCGGAATGTTGAGCCGGATTTTCAATGCCGTGGTGCTTTTCAAGGTTGAGTCAGCTTTTCTTTTTACCCGATCTCATACGGCTTTTTTCTGCCCTCGATTCCCGGGTTTCTTTTATGTCCTTTTTGCTGAACAGGTAGCCGAACGGATTTAAGGCCGGTACGTGTCGGCACACAACCGTGATCATTGCGAAGATCGGTATGGCAAGCACCATTCCCATTACCCCCCATACTTCATTGCCGAGGACGACAGTGACTATTATAAAGAAAGGGTGAACGTCGACCCTGTCACCCAGCACAATGGGCTGCAGTATATACGTGTCTACGAACTGTGCTATGGCAAATGTCACCGTGATCCCTATCACCTGGGGCAATTCCCCGTTTGTCAGAAGGCTTACCCCGACAGCTATAAAATAGCCTATGAAATTGCCGACAATTGGAATAATCGACAGAGCCGCCGAAATCAGCGCTATGAACAATGCATTTTCCAGACCCGATATTGCCAGTCCGGCGTAATACAAGCCGGCCAGAATAACCATTAAAAACAATCTTCCTGCAAGGTACCTCCTGCTTACCACGGATGAGCTGGCAATGATTTCGGAGACTTCCTCCCGGCTGCCGTGCGGGAAGAACCTTAAAATAAACTGTTTGAACCTTCCGCGAAAGAAAATGAACATAAAGACATAAACGAAAGTAAGCAAAAAATAGCCCAGGAAAGCAAAAACCGCCCCGATCGTAGTTACAACCTGCTCTCCCAGCGCCTCTGCCGCTTCCTGCATTTCTTCATCGTTCTCTTCA
>SKQJ01000070.1 GCA_007119075.1 Bacteroidales bacterium
AGAAGAAGGTTTGAATACATAATCACTACGCCTAGCGGGTTATTCAGTTCATGCGCTATGCCGGCCGAGAGCTGTCCCATGCTTGCCATCTTTTCCGATTGCTTCAGGGCCTGCTGAACCGATACAAGCTTTTCATTGGTAACGGCAAGATCGTTGATTGAATTATGGAGCTTGTCGATGGTCATCGGAAGGCACATTTCCACCTCTGCCAGTCCCTCGATTATGGCAATCGCATGCTCCTCGCATGTTTCATAGCCGCAAGCACCGCAATTCAAAAAGTCCCTGGCGTCGAACTTGCCCATCTTTTCGAGCTCTCTTTTTATCTGGTCAACCGAGGGTATCGGCAATCGCTGGTCATCCGGTGCGAATTCACAGGCAAGATCCAGGCTGCCGAATTCTTCAATGCTCTTTTCCCACTGCTTCCTGTCGCAGGTCTTTATTTTTTCCCTCACATAGTTGCTGACAAAGCTTCTTCTGACGTAATGCTTGCCCCCTTCCGACATGCCCGGACCCATTATGCATCCTTCGCAGCACAGCAATTCCAGGTGGTGGTCGCTTATCAGTCCCGCTTCAAACTCTTTTATGGCTTCCTGAAAATCGGCCCTTCCTTCAGCCACTATTATCCTTCCTTCAAATGCATTGTCTTTTATATCGACAGTCTGCAATAACCCCCTGCTTATGGGAAATACGGCACCCTTGCCCGCAAGGGGGCCGTCAAATTCGGAAGGGGTGCTGTTCTCAGGCTCAATGTTTCTTTCCCTGAACATTTTCCTTAATTCGGCAAAGGTAATCACCTCATCGATTTCGTCTGACTCTTCCTTCTTGGCGACACACGGTCCGGCAAATACAATTTTAATGTCATTGCCGAGTTTTTTTCTCACTACGCGGCTCATTGCCACCATCGGGGATACAATTCCCGCAAGCGAAGGCACCATGTCAGGATGATATTGCCTGATATAATTGACAATAGCGGGACAGTCGGTCGATATGTACCTCTTCCCGTCATTGCTCTCAAGTATTTTCTTGTATTCAAGGGCTACCAGATCTGCACCGAAACCAACTTCAAAAACATGATCAAAACCAAGCTTTTTCATCATGCCGACAAAATAGCGATGGTTTTCTATCTCAGTAAATTCTGCCGGGAAACTGGGGGCCACGATTGCAGCAATGCGTCCGGGTTCTTCCAGCATGCCGGCCACCTGCATTCCGGAAAGAGAATAGACTTTAGCTCCCTGGCTGCATACCTTTGTGCAGTTTCCGCAGCCTATACACCTTTCTATAAGGACTTCCGCCTGACCGTTAATGATTTTTATCGCTTTCGCGGGACATTCCCTGACACAGGTATAGCAAACACGGCACCGGTCTTTCAGGGTGAAAAGAAGTTTATGTTCTTTTGAATTCCGCATATATAGAGACTAAAGCAAAACTTTCCTTTCCGAATAAATCGCATGCACCAGGCCTCCGCATCCTCCGGGAAGCTCGCCCGGAAATTCCCCGTAAAACTGTTTTACTCCCGGATTCCTGAACGGATATCTGATAATATCCTTGTCATCCATCCCATACAAGGCCTTGGCACGGGCCCTTGGGGCATTCTCATCCTTGCCTATGGGCTGGCCCCCACCGTTTACGCAGCCTCCCGGGCACACCATCACCTCTACAAAGTCATAATTGCAATTACCGGCCCTGATATCCTCCATCAATTGTACAGCCGTATTTAGCCCGCTGACTGCGGCAAACCGGAAAGTTTTTTTCCCGATCCTGAGCTCGGACTCCTTTTTATCCCTCGATGTGCGCATTTCGGAAATCCTGGGGACGGCAGGCTCCTTTGCCTCGATGGTAAAGGGAAGCGTTCGGATAAGGGCTTCTGTCATCCCGCCGGCAGCGCCATAAAGCTTGCCCGAAGAACTGCCCGTCCCGTACGGTTCATCCGCTTCCCCGGGCTCTACCTGGCTCATATCGACCCCGTAAAGCTTGATCAGTTTGACCAGTTCCCTGGTTGTCAGGACTACATCAATATCCGATAATCCCTTTCTTGTCATTTCCTCTCTTTGTGCCTCAAATTTCCTTGCTGTGCAGGAAGCTATCGCAACTGAAAAAATGCTGCCTGCTTCCGAACCGGCCGTTTCCGGGTACAGGCTTTTCAATATTGCGCCCAGCATCTGCTGCGGGGATTTGCACGAAGAAAGCAATGGCAACAGATCAGGATAGGATTGTTCCGCGAACTTGATCCAGGCCGGGCAGCTGCTTGCAATAAGCGGCGAGGCTTCTTTTTTATTCTTCCTTTGAGCAAGTTCGCGGGATAGTTCAATAGTATGCAAATCGGCGGCAAATGAGGTATCGAATACCTTGTCGAAACCTATCTTTCTCAGGGCTCCGTTTATCAGGTGACCGGCGTCTTTTCCGGGTTTCATTCCGAATGCCTCGCCAAGGGCGGTGCTTACCGAAGAATCATACTGAACGATTACTGTTTTTTGCTCATTATGAAGAGCGTCTTCAAGTTCCGGAAGGCTGTCTTTTTCGAGCAGGGCACCGGTCGGGCATACCATAATGCACTGACCGCAGTTTATGCAGCTGGAAAAGTTAAGGTCCTTGTTGCATGCGGTCCCGATTATTGTCCTGTTTCCACGGTTGACGAAGTCGATGGCGAATACAGACAGCTTTTCGTCACACATTCGCACACACCGGCCGCAAAGGATGCACTTGGCCGGGTCGCGGACTATCGAGGGACTGGAATGGTCGAGTTTGTATTTGTTCTTTTTCCCCATGATCCTGCGCTCCCTGACATTAAGCTCCTCGGCCAGGGTCTGCAGCTCACAATTGCCGTTGCGCTCACAATAAAGACAGTCGTCCGGATGATTTGAAAGCAGCAGCTCTACAATGGTCTTTCTTGATTTGATTACCCGTGGCGAGTGGGTCTTAATCTTCATCCATTCGGCAACAGGCTGGGAACAGGAGGGCACCAGCCCCGTCCTGCCTTCGACTTCAACCACGCACATCCTGCAGGCTCCCGTAGGCGTGAAATCCTTCATCGCACAAAGCGAAGGGATCTTTATGCCGTTTGACCCGAGGGCGGCCATAATTGTTTCACCCTTCCGGGCCTTTATCACCCTGTCATTGACCTCTATATTAACCAGCATCACTCAATTATTTGCGGTTTGTAACTGTTTTTTGCTCTCCGGGCAAAACACCGGACTCGCGGTCCGGGCTCCCGACCGGTCTACCTGACCGAGATGGCGTTAAATTTGCACACATCATAACATATTCCACATCCCGTGCATTTTTCCGCCACAATGAAAAACGGATGCCTTTTGGTCCCGATAATAGCCGATTCAGGGCACTTTGGCGCACAGACGGTACATCCGGTGCAGGCATCGACATCGATATAGAACAGCCTCAGTTCCTTGCACACGCCTGCATCACATTCCCTGTCGAAAATATGCTCCTCGTATTCTCCCCGGAAATGCCTGAGGGAACTTATGACCGGATTCGGAGCCTTCTGTCCCAGTCCGCACAGTGAGGTATCCTTTATCACCCCTGCAAGGTTTTCAAGCTGCATCACCCCCTTGAACCGTTCCAGTGTGGTATGCCTCTCTTCATCGACCGGCCGTTTTGTAATGTTGTCATA
>SKQJ01000027.1 GCA_007119075.1 Bacteroidales bacterium
CTCTGTCACGATGCGGCTGCCGTCGGTTATCACTGTTTTCTTATTGTTCATTTCTGGCATATACTGTTTGGGTTTCAATAAGTCTGTTTATCTGGACGGACGTATAACCTAATATATTCTTTAGTATGGACCTGCTGTGCTCGCCATAATGAGGCGGGGGCGAAAGATCGCTGCGCGTGGGCAGCGAATCGCATGCAAATGCCACCGAGCTGACACCCTTCATGGGGCCTCGACCGGCATCGGATTCAAGAAGCATGGCCTTTGCCTCAGGCATTTCAAAGACCTCTTTCATGTCAAGAACTCCTCCTGCCGGGATACTCCGGCTGCCCAGCATTCCGAGAACGGTTTTGCGGTCATGAACCCCGATAAGCTCCTGCAGCTTTTTCTTTAATTCATCACTGTTCACAACCCGGTTGTAATTTGTCACGAATTTTTCATCTTCGGCAAGCCCGGGACTTCCGAGAACGCGGCACAGTTCGGCAAACTGCCTGTCGGTGCCGACGGCAAGCACTATCTCTTTCCTGTCAGCCGTAGTGAAGATGGTGCCATAGGGCACGATATTAGGATGGTCGGATCCCATCCGGCCCGGTATGGCTTTGGCCACCAGCCAGTTGGTTGCCTGATTGGCAAGGGAGGCTATACCCGATCTTATCAGTGAGGCTTCGATATACTGCCCTCCTCCGCCCCTTTCCCTGGCCAGAAGGGCCAGCAGAAGGGCTTCCTTGACCTGGTGGGCGGCAAGCACATCCATAAGGGCTACCGGCATCTTGGTTGGTTTGCCGTCAGGTTCGCCGTTCATAAATGTGAATCCGCTCTCGGCCTGAATGATCGCATCATAACCCGCCCTGGGGTTATGCATCCCGTATCCGGTAACATGGGCGTAAATTATTCTTTCGTTTGCCTTTTTCAGGGAACCGTAGTCCACTCCCAGCTTTTCGGCATCGCCGGGCTTGTAGCTTGCCAGCACAATGTCGCTTTTTCCGGCGAGAAGGTGCACAATATCCAGTCCGCCTCCAGAAGTAATATCCAGTGCGATTGACTCTTTTCCCCAGTTCACGCAGGAAAAATAGCCTGAAATATCGGTATCGGGATCTTCAGAGGGCAGTTTCCAGTGCCTTGTAACATCCCCGCAGGACCTTACATTCTCGATCTTGACCACGGAGGCGCCGAGTTCTGCAAGGAACATCCCCACGCTGGGGCCGGCCAGCACATTTGCCAGTTCCATCACCCTGATACCCTTTAGCGGAAGATCCATGAAATGATAGTTTATGTTAAAAATCAATGCTATCCCGAAACAGGCCGTCCTGACCATTTAGACCACAGGTTGCCGGTCACGATAAAAAATATTGCCGAACCAACTCCGACGAAAGTTTCCTCTATGCTGAACAATCCGAACCGATTCCCCAGCACCGCCAGCAGCACCGAAACGGTGCCCCCGGCAAAGGCCCATCTAACGCCCGTGGAGCTTATCCATCCCTTCCGGTAGATCCCAAGCACGATCACAATGGCCCCGATAGCCCTTATGGCATAGGAAACATAGGCCGCATCGAGGATGGCGCCGTGGATGAATATTGCAAGAGGCACTGTTACCAGGTTCACAAGCACCACCAGCCGCCGGGCAGTGGCCACAATTTTCCTGTCGGCCGCAGTCCTGTTGACCAGGTTATGATAAATGTCCCTTGTTGCAATTGTCACCACGGCAAAATTCACCGGACCGACGGTCGACAGGATAGCAGCCAGTATCCCCGCAAGGGCAATGCCCCCGAGGACAGGATGAATGAAGCTCTCGCTTGTGAGCAATGCCGGCAGCACCATTTTGGGATTCATAATTGCATCCGCATCGATAAAAAACCCTGTTTTCGCGATCAATCCCAGCAGGGCAACCATAATACCGAAGGGTGCGATGATCAGGCTTGACAGGATGGCAGCGTTTTTGGCCGTCCTGATATTCCGGGCGGAAAATATAGGCTGTATGCTTGCCTGGCCGGCCATGCCTCCGAGAACTCCTCCGACAACCAGGCTCAGCGCGTAGGAAATTCCCCCGCTGAACGGGTTGTACCAGTTGGCGGGCGAACCAAGTTCCACAAGCCGTGCCGACAGCGTCTGCATGCCGCTCATCTTCTCCAGGCCAACGAAAAGAGCGATGCCGGTGCCCAGAAACATAGCTATGACGTGGATTATCCCGGTAATGGCAAGTGCATGCATGCCTCCCACATAGGTATAGGCGGTGATTATTATCGAGGAAACCAGCACCGCATTGGTCCAGCTGATTTCAAACAGCGGCGCCAGAACGCTGGCGCAGGTCTGCAGCTGGACATATGAGAGGGTGATGTAGGCAATCATGAAGGCAATAGCCGAAATGCTTCCTGCCTTTCGGCCGAAAAGGCTCTCAAGCATTTCGCTGACCGTATGGACATTTTTTTCCCGGTAATGCCTGGCAACGGTAAAACCGATGATGATCATCCCTGCGGCGGTCGATATATTGTAAAGAACAGGCTGCATCGTGCCCGAGGTGAATGCTTTCTCGCTTACCCCGATCGTGCTCATCCCGCCGAGCCATTCCGAGGCCACCACCACCGCACACGCCACAAGTCCGAGGTTCCTCCCGGCCACCAGGAAATCGGCCGCCGACCTGCTGGCAATACGCCTGGTAAAAAGAGAAACCAGGATAATAAACAAAAAGTAGCTCAGTATTACGGTCAGGTAGGTATTCATTCCGGCTGACAGGTTTAATCACGGTAACTCGATCCGAAGGCTTCAGACAAAACTAACATAATACATCCCAATACAAACAGATAAAAGTCATCTATCCGGCTGAAAAAAGGATGCAAAAATTATGTTTAACAACACTTTCGCGGGAAACCGGCATGGCAGTGTGAGCGGGCATGCCGGGAAGCTATCATCTCAGAGCATCGTAAAGCAGTTCGACGGGGTGGACCGCCCGCCTGCCCGTCCCGTCGAGGATATGATGGCGGCAGCTGGTGCCCGGAGCGGCGATGGAAGTCTCCTGTGAGGCATTCCTCACCTCGGGGAACAAAACCAGCTCCCCCACTTTCATTGAAAGGCCATAATGTTCCTTCTCATAGCCAAATGATCCGGCCATTCCGCAGCAGCCCGATCTTATTTCCCGCACCCTGAAGTTTTCCGGAAGAGAAAGCATCTTTATTGTGGGAGCGGTTGAGGCTACGGCCTTTTGCTGACAGTGGCCATGCAAAAGGATCTCCCTTGCCCCGGAGGTAAACCGGCCGGATGTGATCCTGCCCGCCTCCGACTCCCGGGCAATGAACTCATCTATCATTAAAGCCGATTCGGCGATGCGCCTGGCGGCAGGTCGCATTTCTTCCCCCACAAGGTCGGGGTACTCATCCCTGAAGGTCAGAATCGCCGAGGGCTCTATACCGATAACAGGGATGCCCCGGGCTGTGATTTCTTCAAAGATCGCAACATTTTCCCGGGCCATTTCCCTTGCCCTGCGCAAAAACCCCTTTGAAATGAAAGTCCTTCCGCTCTCCGGGTGCCTTACGAGCCCGACCTCATACCCGAGTGCCGAAAGCAATTTTATGGCCTTGATGCCGATTTCCGTATCGTTGTACTGGCTGAATTCATCGACAAACAGGATCACC
>SKQJ01000427.1 GCA_007119075.1 Bacteroidales bacterium
AGTTGCTGTTCACTTCCGCCATAGCTGACTATCTCAGTATTATATGTGAACCTGACATTTTCCCGGTTCAATTCTTCCACCAGTCCTTCGACGATCTTGTACATCCCGCCCTCCACATTATAATATCCGTCATGCCTGAATTCGGTATAAGACAACAGAGTATAAATGGCCATTGTGTCAAAGGGTGTGCGGCCAAGAAAAAATGCCACCAGCGATACGATCTGGCGTGCTTCTTCCGATGAGAAATACCGGCCTGTCTCCTCCCAGAAACTCCTGAAAAGAACCGGGATGTGAACCGGGTTGACCCTCATCAGGGTGGTAATGTAGGAGAAATATGAATCGAAGTTGTTTTTTATGACCAGATCGACGGTATCATGGAATAATCTGCCCGATTTATCCAGGTACCTGTTCATCTTTTCCTCAAATCCCGGTTCAATATCCCTGAATTGACCGGCAAGCTTGCTTATGTCCCTGTAGAGATGGAATATGCGGGGACTTTTGCTGAAATTGACGGTGTACAGCGGATCGAGCGCAAAATATCTGAAAGGAAGCTTTATGTTGCAGTCGGTCGCCAGCTCCTCGAATTCATATGACATGCTGAAAAAACTGGGACCGGTATCGAAGGTGAATCCGTCCTTTTTGATCTGGTTCATCCTCCCTCCTGCCCGGGAGTTTTTTTCAATAACATGCACACTGAAACCTTTCTTTGCCAGACGCAATGCTGTCGCCAGACCGGCAAGCCCTGCCCCGACGACTAATACGGATTTGCTCATTGAAATATTTTTAGGTAAGTTCTTCCCTTCCACTGATACTGTCTTATATGCCTGTTTATCAAAGCACTGCAAATAATCCATCCCAGCGCAAATTGCTGGGGTATTGCCAGGATCAGATTAAGCACTATGTTCTGTTTGCTGATAAATGAAATAATGATCCGGGTAAGGATAAGGATGCCCAGATATACGCCAACCCATGTAACGGTAAAAGTCAATGCTACGAATATGAAACCAAATGTGGTGAAAAACCAAAACAAAATCGAAAGCAGGGGCGAGTTTCCGAAAAAGGCGAAAACGTTTTTGGAAAAACCATTTACTGCTTCCCTGAAGCCTTCATACATACGGCATTTTATGCCGGAAATACCTGTTGTACAAACAATCTTTACATTTTTCCGCTTGAAATAACGGGCAATTTCTATGTCCTCGACCATGCTGCCATTAACTTTTTCGTGCGGGGATAATTCATGGTATTTCGCTGCATCAAAAAACATAAACTGTCCGTTGGCGGCTGCGAGGGACTTATACGCCGATTTCCACACCAGGATCAGGGGCAACAGCGACAGGAGGATAAAGTTCATAATGGGAACGGTTATCCTTTCGCCGGGGGTTATCATTAACTGCCCGGGAAAAACCGAAAGCAGCCCCGGCCTGGATCTTTCAGAAAAAGCTACCGCCCTTGAGATGATATCCCTGTCCAGTCTCACGTCTGCATCGAGGAACAGCAGATAGTCTCCCCCCGCAATTTTCGAGAGCATATGGCAGGCATGGTTCTTGCCGGTCCAGCCATCGGGCAGTCCGCTTGCCTCGACAAGCCTGATCCTCTTGTCCCCTGTTGCCCATTCCGAGATTATTTCGGCCGTTTTATCGGTCGAAAAATCGTCATAAACCAATATCTCCAGATTCGGGTAATCCTGCTCCTGAAGGTCATACAGAATGCCGCCGATATTCCTCTCTTCGTCGCGTGCCGGGATCAACACCGAAACCAGTGAGGCGGACCCGCAGCTCCTTAATGGCAGAGGCTGCCTGAACAACAGGTTCGTAAGGGCAACCAGCAACCACACCGCCGAAAGAACAAAGCTTATATATGCCAAAAGGATCACGTTCATAATATTCAATTAACTAAAAGCTGGCGTTCATATTCAGTATCGGTTATTATTTAACTCTGCCGGAGGCTGGTTGTTATCATGTAATCTTGTTTGCCGGAGGCCGGCCGTTAACTCTAACCTATAAGCCGGAGTCTTGCCGGATCTTCATGGTATCAACTGTTTTTGTCTTTCAACACATTCGCCGTAGAATTCATTGTAGCCGTCCTGGATGTTTTCTGCAGTAAAATCAGAATCCTCAAAATCATTGATATATATATAAACCGCCGGTTTGGGCTTTGAGAAATAATCAACAAGGGTTGCCATGAACAATATATGGACTTTCCCTGCCGAATTCTTTATGATCCTTTCAATGCCTTTTTCGAACCTGAAATTTTGCTGATGCATGGATTGCAGCCGGCCATGCGGAAACACCAGCACCAGGTTATCGTTGTCTTTCAGCAGCTCGCCGGCATAGGACAAGGATTCCAGTATGCTTCGGGATTTTTTTTTGACCGAAAATCCACCCGTGTAATTGAAGAACCAATACTTTCTCAGCTCCTTTTCAAGCATCATGAAATAAAATCTTTTCCGGAGAACACTCATGTTCAGATACATGGCCCAAAATCCGTCCCACCAGCTTATGTGGTTCGCCAAAAGCAAAACCGGCTTGCCGGTTCCCCTGAAATTACCGGTTATATGGACAGCATCAAAATTGCGCCTGATTTTGAACCTGGCATATCCTTTGAAAAAATTATACAGGAAAAAATTATGTTTTGCCTTCAATGTCATATTATGCAGTTTATCCGGTCAACTTAACAAGGCGCCGAAGCGTGCTGCTTCGGCCTGACCGGCAGCTTATGTGCTCTGACAAGCCCGGCACCTCTAATGCAATGAGCTGTTTTGCCCTTACAATCATTTGAAAAGGTTAAGATAAAGAGATAAGACAAGAAAAAAGCAAATCTGGCTGATCAATATTGTTTCCGCCAGAGGATTCAGTGTTCTGACTTTAAAAGCCTTGAATATGGCATGAAAACCAACGGCAAGCAAGAACCAGGCTGCATAGTTTTGCAAAGGAACAATGTCGTCCTCCCAGTGCCACATATCCATCGCCGGAGCCACCTGTTCCAGGATCAAATCATAAAGAAGCATTATCAAGGAGGCTGAAATTATTGCCAATAAACCACGGATATTATACTTTTCAGTTACCGCAGATGTCATATACACCAGCATCAGCCAGTTTATCCCGATAATCAGGGGCGTACCGAAAAATTTGGCTCCCAGTCCGTCTCCATACCGGTATTCGCCGAAAATGAGTCCTGTTTTTACGCCGGCAACTTCGATTATATAGCCCAAAAAAAATACTATCAATGAGGCGATCACCAAACGGGAAAGCCGGCCGCCTGTATGAAAAAGGGAAAGAACTAGAAATGCCAGTATGAGCGATGCCGGGATAAGCTGTATAAACAGCGGCCGTGTATAAGGGAGAATAATTCCTGCGGCTCCTGTAAGGTAAAAAATGACAATGAGCTTCTTCATTGCGGGAATTCCCGGAATCAATAGCTTTATCCTGTCAGTGTGGTTTCTCATCGAAAGAAAATTCCCGGGCTCCTATTAGCCGGACGTTGCCGGTAATGCGCAAATATGCTGCTTAACCTATCCTGGTTCCCTGTTCTGCTCATACACAGTCTCCGGAATCCTTCGCCCGTCCGGTTTTATTTTAAAAGAAGTTGTATGATAGCTCAGCAGCGCTTTAACAAACAGGAA
>SKQJ01000413.1 GCA_007119075.1 Bacteroidales bacterium
ATGAAACTAGGAATATTAAAGGAGACAGGAAGCGAAAAAAGAGTTGCGATACTTCCCGAAGGCACAGAACTGCTGGCAAAAATGAACATGACAGTCCTCGTGGAACAGGGTGCGGGAGAAAGTGCTTTTGCATATGACGAAGATTATAAGGCCTCAGGCGCAAGCATAACCACAAGGAAAGACATACTTGAAAATGCAGGGGTGATTGTAAAGATCAATCCGCCATCGGAATCTGACCTGGCCCTGATTCCCGGGGGAAGAATACTGATAGGAGCCCTGAACCCTTTTTTCAACCCTGACCTTGTAAAGAAACTTGCAGCCGGAAATCTGACCTCTTTCAGCATGGAGCTCATTCCCCGCATAACCAGGGGGCAATCAATGGATATACTATCCTCCCAGGCCACCGTGTCAGGATATAAAGCCGTGCTGGATGCCGCCTCCCGCCTCCCCCATTTCATGCCGATGTTCATGACTGCCGCAGGCACCATAAAGCCTGCAAAAGTGCTTATACTGGGAGCCGGCGTCGCCGGACTGCAGGCACTGATTACTGCGAGGAAACTCGGCGGGGTCGTCGAAGCTTTTGATGTAAGGTCGGCGGTAAAGGAAGAAGTACAAAGCCTGGGAGGGAGGTTTGTGGAGGTGGAAGGCGCCATGGAAGACCGTGCAGCCGGTGGCTACGCTGTTGAACAGGATCAGAAATTTAAAAAAAGGCAGGCACAGGTAATACATGAACATGCTGCAAAATCTGACATTGTGATATGCACCGCCCAGATCCCGGGAAAGAAAGCACCTGTATTATTGACTGCTGCCACAGTGGAACAAATGAAGCCCGGCTCAGTGATCATAGATCTTGCAGCTTCCTCGGGAGGCAACTGCGAGCTTACACAGAACGGAAAAACCATTGTGAAAAAGGGCGTAGCCATAATC
This sequence comes from Bacteroidales bacterium, assembly GCA_007119075.1. GTDB lineage: Bacteria > Bacteroidota > Bacteroidia > Bacteroidales > PUMT01 > PXAP01. The sequence goes on from SKQJ01000413.1 coordinate 928, forward strand.
GGCAAATCCGATTATCCCTCCGATATGCCGTCCGATGCAAGCAAAATGCTTGGAAAAAACATCACGAATTTCCTGAAGCTGATTATCGGCGAGGACGGGAATGCAGCTCTCAATTTTGATGATAAAATTGTTGCCGGCACCTGCCTGACGCACAACGGGGATGTGGTTCATTCCCGTATAAAGGAAATCATCGGGGAGGATCCTGCACAAAAGAAATAATCGGGACTTACAGAAAGCTCATTGGGAGAAAAACGCTTATATATAAACAAATCACTTTTTTAAATATATATTATGGAAGAGCTGCTAATTTTTTTCTACCTGTACAAGGAGGCAATATTTATTATCGTTCTCACAATATTCCTTGGGTTTGAAGTAATTTCCAACGTGCCCTCTGTGTTGCATACGCCCCTGATGTCCGGAGCCAATGCAATAAGCGGTGTCATTATAATCGGGGGAATAATACTGGTGGGTCACGCAGACACCACAACCCTCAATATAAACCTGGTGCTGGGAATATTTGCCATATTGTTCGGCACCCTCAACGTGGCTGGGGGCTTTGTCGTTACGGACAGAATGCTTGAAATGTTCAGGAAAAAGAAAAAGAAATAAATCAAACCATGTACACTACATTTGAAACTCTCGGCGTAACCCCCGGGGATATAATACTGGAATTCAGCTATCTTGTAGCTGCCGTTTTTTTTGTGATCGGACTAAAACAGCTCAGTCACCCGGACACTGCCAGGCAGGGCAACCGGTGGGCTGCCGCCGGAATGCTGCTTGCCATGATCACAACCCTGATCCTGCACAGGGATGGAACCGGGTCGGGCATACAGTCAACCAACATAATTATCATCCTGATAACCATTGCCGCAGCATCGGTTGCCGGCGCCTATATAGCCAGGACAGTAAAGATGACCGCAGTCCCCCAGCTCGTCTCATTTTTCAATGCAACCGGGGGGGCGGCTTCGGCACTGGTTGCACTGATAGAATTTTCCAATCCCGGCAATGAATCGGTACTGGTCACCCTGCTGGGCCTTTTTTTCGGAAGCATTTCCTTCAGCGGGAGCATGATCGCCTATGGCAAGCTGGACGGGAAGATAGGGGATATATTTGCGGGCTTCATGAAGTACCTGAACATATTCTTTATGATTGTGATACTGACCATAATAGTCTATGTTATGGCAGGAGATGCGACCTTCGAGGTCAACCGGATGCTGGTTTATGCCCTGCTGGCAATTTCCCTGATATACGGGGTTACATTCGTGATGCCTATCGGCGGGGCCGACATGCCGGTGGTGATCTCGCTGCTTAATTCCTTTACCGGCATCGCAGCAGCCATGGCCGGCTTTATTTATAATAACCAGGCCATGATACTCGGCGGTATTTTCGTCGGGTCGGCGGGGACAATTCTCACGGTGCTGATGTGCAAGGCCATGAACAGATCGCTTCTTAATGTGATCGTCGGGGCCTTCGGAGGCGGGGGAGCGGCGGCCGACAAGGAAGCCGGCGATGTGAAGGAGATAACCTTGAGCGATGCTGCCGTCTTGCTGAGCTATTCCAGGAAAGTGGTCGTCATACCCGGATACGGACTCGCTGTCGCGCAGGCCCAGCATGTGTGCAATGAGATGGCTGAACTGCTCGAGGAAAAAGGCGTGGAAGTCAAATTTGCAATTCATCCCGTTGCCGGCCGAATGCCCGGCCATATGAACGTGCTCCTTGCAGAAGCCGAAGTGCCATACGACAACCTGGTGGAAATGGATGATATAAACCCGGCTATGCCAAATGTAGATGTAGCCGTAGTCATCGGCGCCAATGACGTGGTCAATCCAGCTGCCTTTGACGACCCGTCGAGTCCCATATACGGAATGCCTATCATCAAGGCGCATGAGGCCAAAAATGTCATTGTGATGAAAAGGGGGATGGGTAAAGGCTATGCGGCAATTGAAAATTATTTGTTCTACCATGACAACACCCGGATGCTTTTCGGCAATGCCAAGAATACTCTTCTTGACCTTGTGAACGAAATAAAGAGTCTTTGATCCCGGGTTTTGATCCGGCCCGTTGCTGATCAATCACGGGGCCGGACCGATACAAATGAATATGGCCAAAGAATCCAGTGAATTATTCGCCAACCGCAAAACCATCCCCGATAACTTAAGGGAGGTCACGCTCAAGGCCCTCTCTTTTTATCCCGCATTGAAAGATGTAAAGATTCATTTCAAATACAGCAGCAATATCCGGACGCACTTCATGCAGGCTCAGCCAAGGTACACCACCATGATCGGCAGCCGGAAACGGAGAAGCTACATAATCAAAATAAAGCCTGAGTTCTGCCTTAAAGGCAGGGAAATTCCGGCTTATGAGCTGCCCCCGGATGTGCTTGTAGGCTGGATCGGGCATGAGCTGGGGCATATCATGGACTACCTGAGAAAAAACAACCTTGAGCTGCTGATCTTCGGAATTGGTTATTACACATCCAAAAGCTTTATCATCACCGCTGAAAGGGCGGCCGACACCTACGCCCTGAACCACGGCCTGGGGGATTACATACTTGCCGCAAAAGACTTTATACTCAATGTGGCGGATATGTCGGAAAAATATATCAGGAGGATGAACAGGCTTTACCTGCCCCCGGAAGAAATAATGATAATGATGGATGACATCCTTGCCGAGGCCGACTGAAAA
>SKQJ01000087.1 GCA_007119075.1 Bacteroidales bacterium
ACATTCTGGGTTATCTGGTGCCCGAGCTGGTATACTACCCCGCTGGATTTGACAGCCGAATAAAGTGCATTCACTTCTTCCTCGGTATTGGCCACGCTCTTTTCGCAGTAAATATGTTTTCCGGCCCTGGCAGCATCAACCGTCATCTGACCGTGCTGATGGTCAGGTGTGGCTATTATCACAGCATCGATATCTTTGTCGGCCAGCATGTCATGATAATGCCTGTATCGCTTGACCGGCAGGTCAGGAGCCTCCTGTCCGCCCGGACGTAATTTGTTTTCTGCGACAACCACTCCTCTTTCCGTATGGTTGTCAAAAACGTCACAAATCCCTGTAATGGCCACATTCAGATATTCCTGCTCGAGCCATTCGGACAGGGTGCCGCGCTCATTCCTTGCCTTGATCTGGTCAGGATGCATGAAACCAAGTGAATTGGAAAGCTGATCCCCCCTTGCGCCATAACCTATGATACCTATACGGATCAGATCTCCCCGGTGATTTGTGGTTCCATAATCCGATGCAGGGAGCTCAATTCTATCCAGGCCCAGTTCCCTGATTACAGCCTCTCTTTTCTCCAGATCATAATTCCTTTTTTTGAGCACCTGGTAACCAAATAATCCGAGCACAGGCAGTCCTGCCAGGGCCTTTACGGCGCTTCTCCGGGAGATCTCGTTTTTGCTTTTTTTATCATTGTTCCCGGAAAGATTATTGCCGTCGGGGATATTTTTGTCCTGTCCGCTTTGCCCTTTGTCATCTTGATCCTTCATAAGAATATGATTTTGTTTGAACCGGTTTTTTAATATCTTTTATAATTGGATCCAGGTTTTCCGCGTAATCCGCTTTTTCCCGGGTCCCTATATCAGTATTGCTTATGTGAATTCTCCGGTCTGCTCCTTTGTTTTTTTTCTGGAGATAAAGGCATCGAATCCGAAAATCCTGCTTGTCGGAAATACAGCCAGTATAAATAACGCAGCCGCTTCGATCAAATTATTGTCAACGATAAGATTGTGGCCGCGTGCGGGTAGGGTATACTCCATTCCGATGAGCGGCGGACTGTTAAGATAATATATGAACAGCAGGACGGATCCCGTTATGGCTGCAATCCTGAAAAACAGGCCGGTTATTATCCCGAGTCCGATGGCAATCAGGCCCCATGTATTAAGGAAATCAGCAATGGCAAGAGCGCCGGGATTTGAGACCACCCATTCGGCAAAGCCTGACAGCAGCCATTGTGATTCCTGCAAAAAAACCGCTGATGACCATTGCGGATTCAGGGCCTTGGCAGTACCTTCATATAGAATGTGCCATCCGGTCAGGAAACGCAAAACGAGCAGCGAGGTTAACTGGATATTTGTGTATGTGTGACTGCGGTGCCTGTAGAATTGTGTCATAATATCTCTTTTTTTTCCCTTCTAATGCCGGATGGCAATACAAATGAGTACGGTTCACAAAGTTGCAGGTTAATTACGCTGCAGCTTCAATTCTTTTTATTCCAAGATTGGTCCATGCTATGATAAAGCCGGCCGTCATAAACATAATTAGGCTGTAAATAGCCGGAGATATGGCCATCACATCGTTATGGAGCAGAGTGCTTGCTATTGTTATGCCCAGTGTGCCGTTCTGGATTCCGGACTCAACCGATATGGTTATGTTCTGGGGAGTGTTTAGCCTGAGGAGACGGGCCGAGAGGAATCCTGCCAGCAGCATCACCACATTCAGCGAAAGCGCTACCGGCCCAACGCTTGCAAAGGAGCTGACAAAAATATCCTTGTTAGTCATAATTGCTGCGAAAATTATCATAAATAACAGGATCCCTGAAATTACCTTGACCGGTTTGTTCATTTTCCCGGCAAATTTTGGTGCCCTGGCACGTATCATCATTCCGGCCGATACCGGCAACAATGTAATCAGCGTAAGCTTGAAGATCGTGTCAAAAACCGGAAGAGGTATGTATTCGCCCTGCTGCATGAAATAAGCCAGCGAAAGATTGATGATCAGTGGAATGGTAATAACGGCAATCAGGCTGGAGACTGCCGTAAGTGTAATTGACAAGGCCGTATCCCCCCGTGAAATGTGGCTGATAAGATTAGATGTCGGCCCACCGGGACAGGCCGCCAGGATCATGATGCCAACGGCAAGCTCGGGACTGTTGAGGCCGAACAGCCACAACAGGAAAAAGCCGGTGAGCGGGAGCACGATAATCTGGTTGAGTATCCCGATAGATGCCGCCCTGGGATAGAGCATCACCCTTTTGAAATCGTAGGGTACAAGTGAGAGGCCCATCCCGAGCATAATGACTGCCAGTGACAGGGGCAGCATAATGTCGGTGAGATAATTGGTTTCCATTGTTCTTTGTATTGACTTGGTTAAACAGGCCCCGAATGGAACCCCGGATCAAAAAACATGCAATATAATAAGATCATCACAACTATGCGAGGTCTGAAGCGAAAAAAAACGGCAGCCGGTTTCGGTTGACTGCCATTTGCGGGGAGACCTGTCTCTTTTCCCCGGAAGGGATCCAATAAAAAAATGGCAGCCGGTTTCGGTTGACTGCCATTTGTGGGGAGACCTGTCTCTTTCCCCCGGAAGGGATCCAATAAAAAAATGGCAGCCGGTTTCGGTTGACTGCCATTTGTGGGGAACTTGTCTCTTTCCCCGGAAAGGGAGGGATTAATAACTACAGCTCTTCGATGTCGACCTCCACGCTGGTTGTTATGTTGCTTTCTACCAGGACATCTTCGACTATTCCCAGTACCTGGCTGAATTCGCCTTCCGCCATGGAAACAATTACAAGGTCATAGGTTCCCGGAGCAAGGTATGCAAGGTGAAAAAAGCCGTCTTCATCTGCCATATCGCTGCTCACCGCATTGGGGAAGCGGATTTCCTCCTCTGCAGGGTCATCGGCCTCAGATTCCTCATATGTGCCCGATTTGTATGCATAGACAACCGTTTCGGTTTCTTCGGGAATATTCAGAACCTCGCCCTCGATCTGTCCGGCCTGGTCGTTAACCTGGAGCCGGATGGTGGGTTTCAGGATATACAGACCCGAAGCGCCTGCCTTTACAACTGATTTTCTTACGTCAAAGTCGGCCGTCACTTCCACGGTGCCGTTCATGGGAACGGTAAATGTTCCGACGGCTTTATAACCGGTCTGGGCGCCGCTGGGGACAAACAGGTTTTTTTCGGAGCCATCCTCAAATACCAGGTAGCTGCCGGGGCTTGAGGGGGGTCCGCCGCCGCGCTGGGGCGCGTCAAGCAGGAACCTTATCTGAGTGTAGGTGCCGGCTTCGAGCTCAAAGCTTCCGAGCAGCTCCGATTTTCCTCTTTGAAGATCCAGGAGATCAAATTTTTTCGGACCTTCATATTCTTCAACAACCTGCCAGCCGTCTTCAGCAGTATGATATTGGATCCCGGTTACCGTTATGTAAACATTTGTAATCCCGTCGCTGTCAATCGGGGAATCGGTTATATAAAGCTTTAATGTGCCTGTTTCGCCGTTTTCTTTCTCGCATGCGGTAAACAGAAAAAATGGAAGGATAATAAATGAAAACAAAAGAATTTTTCTCATGACTTTAGGGATTAGGGTTCAACAAAGTTTCTACC
>SKQJ01000324.1 GCA_007119075.1 Bacteroidales bacterium
CAGGCCGCCAGGCGGCTTAATTCCAGTTATTTCAGGGAAATAGACGAGGCGATCAAGAAGGGCATCAGGCAATAGAGATCAGCCCCCTCCGGTAAATATCCTATCGTGGCAGGCTGTTCAGCCGTTCAATCATAGATATAGTGCCGTTGTAGAGATCATTCCTGATCCCGCTGTAATAATCCCGCCTTGCTGCCGGGGAATTGTTTGTCTGGGGATTATTGACTTTGTGCACCAAATCGTTTCTGAGATCTATGGCATCGTATATTATCTGGTAAACATTTTCCTGGTTAAGCGAAGGAGTATGCTCGAGAAAAACTATGCACTCGTATACCACTTCGTAACAAAGATTGTTTACATCTCTTTTTATGTCTTTTCGTCTGGCCATAAAAACATATCTGTTATCCATCACAATTTACAAATTTTCCCGGATTAAAAAAATATTTTAAACAAGAATGCAACTGCGGTGTTAATAACCTGTATTCACCGGCACACCGGCTATGAAGCAGGAGGACAGATTTGTAAAAGGGATCATTGCGAACTGCGCATCGGATAATAAAAAACAGTAAGTTTGACTGCAGAAAACTCAGTTGTTAACCAGAAAAAAATGGCATATACGGATAGTGAGATCCGGGGGGATTATTTTGTTGTCAGCGGCAAAGCAAAACCGGCAGGATTATTTGACGGCGCTATGCTCCTTTCCGGAATTTCATTTTACGAGGTAATGAGAGTAAAGGAAAAAACCCCCCTTTTCCTGGGTGAGCATCTGGACAGGCTGTCCGCATCATTACTGGCCGGCGGAGGCAAGGCCGGTCTGCCGACAGAAATAATTGCAAAAAACCTGCGGCTCCTCATAACAGCCAACGAGCAGATAAACGAAGGCAACATAAGACTGATTTTGCACTACCCTCCAGGGAAAGATGAAAACCCTGCCATAATCTGCCATTATACCTTTCATTATTATCCTTCCGCCGAAGAATATGCCTCGGGAGTGTCCCTTGTGCCCTTATATATACAAAGACCCAGCGTCCATGCAAAGATCATTGATTACGGCTTCAGAACGGCCGTTGCTTCAAAAATCAAGGAGGCAGACGCTTACGAGGCATTGCTTGTCAATGCGGAGGGGTTTGTTACCGAAGGAAGCAAATCAAACGTCTTTCTGATAGGCGACGATAAAGTAGTGACTCCGCCGGCAGCAGATGTTCTGCCGGGAATAACAAGAAAATATGTTTTATATTTATGCCATCTTGCCGGCATTTCTGCGGCGGAGGAGAATATACCCTGCAGCGAGGCAGGGAGCTTTGATTCATGCTTTATAACCGGAACTTCCCCGGGCATTCTGGCTGTCAGAAACATAGATCAAATCCGTTTCAATACAGGACATCCCCTGCTCAGGAAAATTTCGGGCGATTATGAAAGAATGGTATTTCAATACATAGAGAAGCACAAACTGAAATATAACAGGTAAAAGAGACCCACTGATATGTCCGCCATTATCATATATATGTCGCTGCACGGCTGTGCAGAAAAGGCAGCACTTAAACTCAGGGATATGCACTGGGATGACGTGGATCTTGTAAACCTGAAGGTTCAGGACCCCCCTCCGCTTGATGACTACGATACCGTAATAATAGGCGGCTCGATCCATTCAGGGGAAATACAGGGAAGAATCAGGAAATTCTGCCGGGAACATGAATGGGTATTGATCACCAAAAGACTCGGGCTCTACCTGTGTCATATGCAGGAAGGCGAAGCTGCGACAAGGCAGTTTCATGAAGCCTTTCCCCAGCAATTGAGAAATCATGCAGTTGCAAAAGGATTGTTCGGCGGTGAATTCAACCTGGAAAAAATGCTGCCCCATGAAAAAAGCCTTATGAAAAAAGCCGTGGGAATAGATCACAGCATTGAAAATGTCAATACAAAAGCAATCGAGGGTTTCGGAAAGGTGATCTTTCACCTGGATAAAACCTGAACCAGCCCGGTCTCACCGCCCCTTGGGGGGCGCCCCGGCCAAAGACCGGTTGGATGAATCCTTTCGCCTAATAAACTGACATATACAGGCCTTCACCCGTTTCCAGAGAGATGCCCGGCCAAAAACCGGTTGGATGAATCCTTTCGCCTAATAAACTGTGCCCGGCCAAAAACCAAATGAATCCTTCGTTGATCTCCTTATCTTTTTTCCAGAAGAACAACAGTCTCAACATGATGGGTGTGCGGAAACATGTCGACCGGCCGCAGCCTGGAAATCCGGTAAACGCTGTCCATCAACTGTATATCTCTTGCCTGTGTTGCGGAATTGCAGCTTACATAGACAATCCGTGAAGGAGAGATTTCAATAATCCTTTCAACAACCCCGGGATGCATTCCCGTCCTGGGCGGGTCGGTGACAATGGTATGGGGCGCACCATTCCGGCCGATGAATTCAGGCGTGAGCAGATCCTTTATATCACCTGCAAAAAACAGCAGGTTGTCAAGATCGTTGATCCGGGCATTGTATCCGGCATCTTCCACGGCTTCGGGAACGTATTCGAGGCCCACTACCCGGTCGCAGTGCCTTGCAATGAATGCGGCTATGGTACCGGTGCCGGTATAGAGATCGTAGATCACTTCATGCTGGCGGGGACCGGCATAATCCCGTATTATGCCGTAGAGCTTCCGGGCCTGTGCCGGATTGGTCTGGTAAAAGGATTTCGGCCCGATCCTGAATCTGAGCCCTTCCATCTCCTCAAGTATATGATCCCTTCCGCTGAAAAGTCCCACATCAAGATCGTGTATTGTATCATTCGCCTTGGGATTTATCACATACATGACCGAAGTCAGTCCCGGAAATTTCCCGACGATGAATTCCAGTAATTTCTCCCGTTCGGATTTGTTGTCCTGAAAAAAAACAACTATGATCATGACCTCGCCCAGGGAGCTTGTACGTATTACAAGCGTCCTCAAAAAACCCTGCTGTTTTACCAGGTCGAAAAATTCAAGTCCGCGCTCTATGGCATACTCCTTTATGGCATTTCTGACCGGATTGGAAGGATCTCCCTGGAGCCAGCATTTACTGATATCCAGCACCTTGTCAAACCGTCCGGGAATATGGAACCCGGCACCACGAAAATCCTCAATGGCATCTCCTCCTGCCACTTCCTCTTCAGTGAGCCATCGCCGGTTTGTGAAGGTATATTCAAGCTTGTTCCTGTAGAATTCCGTTTCCGGGGAAGGAAGTATGGGTTCAGGAGAGGGGAAATCCAGTTTCCCGATCCTGGCAAAATGGTCTATTACCTGTTGCTGCTTGTAATTCAACTGGTGCTCATAAGAAAGGTGCTGCCATTTACAGCCCCCGCATACCCCGAAATGACTGCAAACCGGCCGGGTACGCATGGGAGAGGATCCATGGATCTTTACGATCCTTCCTTCCATATAATTCCTTCGCTTCCTGGTGATCTGGATATCGGCAATGTCGCCTGGGGCCCCGAAAGGCACGAATATGACCATATCCCCGTGCCTGGCGATCGCTTTCCCTTCGGCCGCAATGCCGGTTATCTCAATGCCGGTAAGCAAAGGCAGGGATTTTTTCTTTCTCACTTTTTTGATGCAAAGTTAATATTATCGGG
>SKQJ01000050.1 GCA_007119075.1 Bacteroidales bacterium
CAATATCTGTCATTGTACCAACAGTTTTTGGATCATGCATATTGTCAGTATCATTTTCGTGATCATTTTCTTTTCCGCAGGAACAGATGACAACTGTAAATGCTATTGCAAAACAAGCGACTCTTTTCATAGCTTTTGTTTTATAAGTCCTAACCAACTGCTTGACTCAATAAACAGTCAGAGTTCTGTTTCTATTTATTGTAATGCAAGGCTTGCAACTGATCAGACAGTGAATATTACCCTGACAGATCAATGACACCTTCCGCAAGAGGATGGTCAATTGAGGTTGAGTCATAAAACTGTATTATAAATGGATACTCTTTTTTCTCAAAATCGGTGAACAAGAAATTCCAGATATAAATGCAGTAGCATGCATTGTATTGCGTCAGGCTGGAGTCCCTGATGGTAATTATCAGGGTGTCATTTACAATCTCTGTTCCATACACAAACTGAGCGTTGCACAAATAATTTATATCCACCATTACATTTAAGGTATCTCCGGTGATCAAATAATTTACTGCTGTTTCAAGATAATCATCAGCATAATCATATTCCGCTTTCGTGCTATTGAATATTTCACCATTACAGCCACTCTCTGTCACACCGATAAAACGAATAGTGCCTGACTCGTCTTCCGGACCCACTGTTATTATCTTTGTTCGAGTTGGTTTATCTGAATTCATTTCAAAATATTCAACCAGGAACCTGCCGTTTTGGAATAACATCATTAAGTCGCATGACACACCAGGATTAACTGCCGTAAAATATTGCGACCTTGTATTGAAATCAAAATCGGCAACAAACCAATTGGCTGAAGGAGAATAATACCATATCCCACCTTGCAGCGCCGTAATTTTTATTTTAAGACTGGTTCCCATGGCCAGGTTTGCGGCTAAACTAAACTGGGTCATATACTGCGCATCCGGGTCGTAAATGGTTTGTGCAGGATCAAGGATATTCTGGCCGTACAACCCGTGTTCAGGGTAATCTATCAATGACTCAGTAACTTCAAAACCAGTATTTTCAATGAAGCTTTCCAGGTATTTCTCAAAATCCGGAATCTCAGCCTCTACTCCGATTTCCGAATACCTCTTGATTAAATTGTTCCGGATGGAAGCCGGATCCAGATAGGATGCATGGTTTATCAGTTGTGAGCCGGTCTTTTTATTGTCCAATACGCCGTTTTCCTTTAAGTCATTGCTGATATTTGCCAGAAGCTCGGTTAATTCCCCCTCGGTGCGGAAGCCATGGGTTATCAAAGAGGCGGCAAGCAGTATACCGTTATTTTCTCCGGGCCTGGTTATGTCAAGCAATTCTGATGACTGTACATCGGCAAGACTGAAACCAAAAATATCCAGTACTTCCCTCTGAGCCTGTATCTTGGCTTCTGAAAAGCCTGAGCCCTGAGAAACAAGGTATTCAATCCTTGGTTTTTCAAGATGGGATAGTATATTAACATTTACTGTAGATTTGTCTGAAACATCCGACAATGCAAAAAGTGTTATCTGGGCAGTGGATTGCTTTCCCAGAATCTCGTTAAAATAAAAGCCGTCTGCCCTTAGACTTATATATTCGGAAACCAGTTCGACATTCCGTAATTCAAAACTGCCTTGGTTATCTGCAATCTGGGTGTTGTAGGTTTTGCCTGTCTGGGACAGATGATGGTCCAGTTCATTGATCATGATGCTCGTCCCATTTATAAACGGACCTTTCTGAACAAATCCTGATATGCTTTCCTTCCTGGTAACAGGATCAAGATCGTCATCTTTCCTGCAATTACTGAAAAGGAAGACGATTATTGAACTTAACAAGATTGTCTTTTTCATATTCCTTAAATTTGGTAATAATCAGAATACAAATCTCTTCTCCCTCTAAGCTAATTCAATGGCATGGGTTAAATAATTCTGCTCCACCGAAATCTCCATGACCGGGTATGAACAACGACATCATTTAATGACGCATGGGTTTGTCAGAATTCAGGCGCTTTAAACAAATTTATGTCAAAAAACGATACGACGATCGCTTTTGCAGCAATATTAATGGGATCAATTGAGAATTCAGCAAAAGGGGTTGCTGAAAATCAAGTACATCAGGGTAATCCGGCAAAGAGATCAGCAATGTATATTGGAGCTTCGGGTTGCTAGAAATCAAGCACATCAAGGTAATCCAGCAGATAGATCAAAGAGGCCATGGCGGCGCTTCCGAGCTGCATTTCGCGCCGGTTTATCTGATCAAATGTATCACTGGCAGCGTGGTGAATATCAAAATAGCGCTGGGAGTCGGTCACCAGTCCGGCAAGTGTCATGTCGAAATAGTTCTTCAGGGGAACTATATCCACGCCGCTGAAACCTTCGAATATTTCGTGAATGCCATATGGTTCAAAAAATGGTTTTAATTCCTGAACCGCTGTGATCCTTTCGGCACTTGCATCAATCGAAAACCCCCTGGGAGTAAATGCCCCGCGATCAGATTCTATTGCGAAATAATGGTTTTCATTATCCCTGGCTGCTTCTTCTGCATACTTCCTTCCTCCGCTCTGGGCTATCTCTTCGTCCATAAACATAACGGCCCTGATTGTTCGCTTCGGTTCAATGCCAAGTTCCCTGAATATTCTTAATACCTCGATCGACTGCATGCATCCTGCGCCATTGTCATGAGCCCCCTGGCTGTTATCCCATGCATCCAGATGGCCACCCACCGTAATGATCTGGTCAGGATAAAGACTGCCCCTTATTTCGCCGATCACATTATAGGAAATTGCATCTGGCATCCTGGTTGAAGTTGACCTGAGATAAAGATTCAGATCAGGGTCTGTTTCGAGCCATTCCTGGAGGATGTCGGCCCCATGCGGACTGACTGCGAAGGCGGGAATATTGTTTCCGTCCTGCCTCAATCTTGTTACCCCGGTATGAGGATAATCATGGTCTGCGGTGGTTACAGACCGGACAATTGCAGCTGCTGCGCCGTATTCGGCAGCCCTTGACGGGCCATGAACCCTTTGGTCCACTGCGCCTGAATAGCCTTCAAAAGTGTTATAATGAGTCTGATCAAACGCCCGGTTAAAAAATACTATTTTACCTTCGATTTTTTCCCTGCCCAATCCCTCAAGTTCCCCGAGCCCCATCACCTCAATGACTCCCGAGGACACTCCCAGAGGTCCTGTGCCCACAGAAAGCCCAAGGGCAATTACGCTGATATCCCGGTTTCCCAGTTTGGAGGAAATAATCCTTCCTATCTCCTGATCTCCCCTCTTCCAGTTCGGAACAGTCATTTCCTGAAGGTATACAGTGTCGATATCCATGTTTTCCATTATTTGCCTGGTGAACTCCACAGCTGCGGCGGCAGCAGGAGAACCGGCTATCCTTCCTTCGGCAGTTTCACAAAGGATCCTCAGGTTTTCATAAGCTGCATATGAGTTAAGGGCCTCAGAGAAAATAGCTTCGACCATCTGTTCCTGTGCCGTTGCGGTATCAGCTGTAATAAAGATTATTGTCAGGTATAATGTTATTTTTTTCATTTTAGGGGTAGTAGTTATGATGATATAATTTGACAGGCGGTAAAAATAACAAATTATAGCCAACCTGTAACCGGCA
>SKQJ01000112.1 GCA_007119075.1 Bacteroidales bacterium
CCCGGTCATCTGCCACCCCAGGTATTGCACCCGGATCGTATGGCCGCCTGGCATCGCAGGTATTCCAAACAGCCCTTTTTGCATGAAATAACCCATTTTTTGCATTCTCATTCACCCGTATCTTTTCGAACTTTGTGCTAGCTTTTATTTTGTCTAATTAAATTGCTTGTTATGAAAAGAGGTGAATTCTTGAAAAGAACGGCGTCCGGAGCATTGATTGCATCATTATTCCCGGCAAGCCTGGCAGCCTTTGCCAAAAATGCAAAAATCGCCCCTGCCAGTATTAAAATCATCAGAGATGGCGAAGGGCAAAAAGTCAATGTCATCGGTGACAATATGACATTCAAACTAAGGGGAGCAGCAACAAACGGCCAATTCGTCCTTATTGAACAGAACAATGAGCCCGGAACCGGTATACCGTTGCATGTGCATGAAAATGAAGATGAAGTATTCAGAATCCTCGAAGGCAGTGTGGAATTTGAGACAGCCGGGAAAAAGGAGACACTAAAGGCAGGCGATGTGATATTCTGTCCGCGCGGAGTGCCGCATACCTGGAAAGTAACCGGAACCAAAAAAGCAAAAGTAGACCTGAGTTTCTTTCCGGCCGGACTCGAGTATATGTTCGATGAGCTTGGCTCTCTGCCGGAGGGGCCACCGGATATGGGCAGGATAACTGAAATTTGCGGCAGATATGGTATCAGATTTGTATGATATGACATGCCACATCACGCGGGCACCGGAATGCTCCTGCCGACTTAGGTATTATGAGATTACGTGCTTATAATCCCGGGTATGATATTAAACGAGAACCTTGCAAAACGATGAAAAATTTTATGAAGATTCTTTACAGGCACATTTGCCTTGAGAACGTGCTGCTTCGGCGCAGATCAGGTATGACTCCCATCCTGATCCGCGCTAAGCAGAAAACGTTTTTCAGAGCTAATTAAATTGTCGCCGGTACCTGTGATCCCTTGATTTAATGACTTTTTTCAGCTGAGCGACTGGATTGCATGCATAAGGGTGATTTTCGACAACTGGAATTCTTTTCAGGATCAGCTTTTCAATATCCCGCAATTCTTTCCTTTCGTCAGCATCGCAAAAGGCGATCGCCGTGCCGTTCAATCCTGCTCTGCCCGTGCGTCCGATCCTGTGTACATAGGTCTCCGGCACATTTGGCAGATCGTAATTGAAAACATGGGACAGCTCATCTATATCGATTCCCCTTGCAGCAATATCGGTGGCGACAAGTACTTTCAGTCGCCCTCTTTTAAAGTCATTCAGAGCGCTCTGGCGTGCATTTTGACTTTTATTGCCGTGAATAGCAGCAGCTTTGACATCTGCACGGTGCAGGAACTTCACCACTTTATCGGCTCCGTGTTTGGTTCGTGTAAAAACCAGTGCGGTTGAGATATTTTGCTCCCTGAGCAAATGCAACAGCATTTTTGGCTTGTCGGGTTTACTGGTGTGGTAGATGCTCTGCTCGATACTGTCGACAGTTGAGGCAGGAGGAGTGACTTCCACCTTGACCGGATTTTTCAGTAGATCACTGGCAAGTTTCTGAATTTCATTAGGCATGGTGGCAGAGAAAAATAAAGTTTGCCTTCTATCAGGCAATAGCCGGATTACTTTCCTTATATCATTTATAAAACCCATATCGAGCATACGGTCGGCTTCATCAAGGACGAAAATCTCTAACTGGTTTAATCTGATGTAGCCCTGATTGATTAGATCAAGCAACCTGCCAGGCGTGGCTACAAGGACATCGACACCCCTTTTAAGGGCTTTGGTCTGCGGAAGTTGTGACACTCCGCCATAAACGGTCGTATATCGGATGCCGGTAAATTTTCCATAAGTGGCAAAACTTTCTCCGATCTGGATGGCAAGCTCCCTTGTAGGAGTAAGCACCAGAGCTTTAATGCCGGTTTTTGCTTTATTCTGTTTATGTAATAACTGAATAATAGGGATTGCAAAAGCGGCGGTTTTGCCGGTTCCGGTCTGTGCGCAACCCTGAAGGTCACGGCCGGAAAGCACATGTGGGATGGCCTGGATCTGAATCGGGGTTGGATAAATATATCCTTCGGCTGTCAGGGCTTCCATGACAGGATCGATCAATTTCAAAGATGTAAAAGACATTAAAATTATTGGGGTAAAGTGGCTGACCAAGACGTTGCATTTTCTGCGCCAGCGGAGAGTAATTATTTGAACGGCTTACAACTTGCCGTAGTAAAAAGTATGCAAAGATACTATATATTTCCTGGATATCAAAATAATATTACATAATCGCCTCAGATTCGTCAATTTAATATTTAATTGACAAAAGCCGGTATCCGGAAAGCATCAGAATTTTATTAGGTTGTATAATTATTTTTTGTAGCTTTGAATTTCGTTTTTGACAGCAAGTTCTCTCTCAGCCTAATGCATTATCTGTTTTCCTGATATGTTTCATTGAATTTATGCTCCGTAATTTTATCTCCAATGAAAAAGAAGCATAGCCCGTTTAGCTTAGTTACAGTATTAAGCATCTTAGTTGCCGTATCAGTTGGTTGTCAAAAAGATGAAATGAGAGATGATGGAAAAGACATCCACTATGGTACCCTTACCGATATTGATGGCAATTTTTATGCCACCATCAAACTGGGCCAGCAGGAATGGATGGCTGAAAACCTCAGGGTTACAAAGTATAATGACGGCAAGGATATTCAAACCGGCCTCAGCTCTGCAGAATGGTTTGAAATCCGGGAAGGCGCGTATGCCATTTTCCCCCATGATTGCATTGACGGCATAGATTCGGAGACCGAAGTTGTTGAGGCCTACGGACTCCATTATAACTGGTATGCCGTTGAATCCGGCAATATATGCCCGGCTGGCTGGCGGGTTCCCGAACCCGGGGACTGGGATGCTTTGCTCTGGCACTTGATAGATAATAATGATCATATTAATGGGGAAAATGCCGGGGCCTCGCTCAAATCATGCAGGCAGGCAGATTCTCCCCTGGGTGGAGAATGCAACACCTCCGAACATCCTCGCTGGCTCCCGGACGGGATTGATTACTTTGCCCTGGAAATGAAACAATTGTTTCCTGAATTGGATGGGCTCAAACCGGGATCCGGCAATATTCCCCTGCATCTGGCCGGCACAGACGAATTCGGATTTTCGGCCCATCCGGCAGGCGTATATATACCAGAGTTTTATTATGGGCTGGGCTACATGAGCAAATTCTGGTCCGATGCCGCAACGGTTCATGACATTCCTGCGACTACGGAATACGGGCAGGAAATAATCAATACCGTTATGACAGTTGCGCATCATAACATCAACAATAGTCCTGGCCTTCATTCATTTACAACTATTGGCAGGGGACTGCCGATCCGCTGCGTAAGGGGGGAACCCGAACCCCGGAAACCCACCTTCCGGGAACCCTAAAAGGGGGGCCAGGCCCAAATCAATCCGTTTTCAGGCACACTACCCGATCCGAGGCCCTTGACCCGGGAGGACAGGAACCCCGGCAACTTGCTTTCACGAAACCCTGAAAACTCCCGCTTGCCTCCCCGGGCAATTTCCATTGATGATCCAATCAAAAAACAAA
>SKQJ01000016.1 GCA_007119075.1 Bacteroidales bacterium
CCGGCCTGAGCCACATATTCATTGACCCGTCGCTTTCTGTTCCGGTGCCGGCCCGGGCCTGCATCCCCTACCCGTACCTGCCTTACAGTCCGCGCCCCGGATATCTCCGGTTTAATCAAATAATTAGTATTTTTACAGCTCATCCTGAACAGTTCAGGTTTCAGACTGAAACAGGAATAAACATCAATTTGCATAAATGACCCTTCTGGAACATATTGGCCGTTACGCCCTCCTTGTCAGGAGAGCCTTCGCCAGGCCTGAAAAGCACAAAATGTACTACAAGCAGCTGATCAGGGAGATGGAGGCGCTTGGATTCAATTCCGTGGGCATAGTGGCGATAATATCATTTTTCATGGGTGCGGTCATAACCATCCAGACCGCCTACAATACGGAGAGCCCGCTTCTGCCAACATACCTTATCGGATTGGCGGCCAGGGATTCCATACTGCTGGAATTTTCAAGCACCATTGTCGCGCTTATCCTGGCAGGCAAGGTAGGATCGCGGATCGCTTCCGAGATCGGCACCATGAGAGTTACCGAGCAGATCGATGCCCTCGAGATCATGGGAGTCAATTCTGCCGGCTACCTTATACTTCCCAAAATTGTCGCATTCATGGTGCTTGCGCCCTTCCTTTCCATCCTGAGCATGGTAATTGGGATCCTTGGGGGATGGATAGCCGGGGTTTCGGCCGGGGTCATAACAACCAACGAATATGTTTACGGGATACAGTTTGCCTTTATCCCATACTATATCACCTACTCATTGATAAAGTCCGTTATTTTTGCCTTTCTGATAGCCACGATTTCTTCATACCACGGATATTTCACCAGCGGGGGAGCCCTTGAGGTGGGAAGGTCCAGCACCCTTGCGGTAGTCCACAGCAGCGTATTCATACTGCTTTTCAATCTTGTCCTCACTCAGCTGCTGTTATCATGATCGAAGTCAAAAATATCAGCAAATCATTTGATGGCGAGCCTGTTCTCAATGACGTATCAATCCTGTTCGAACAGGGCAAAACCAACCTGATAATAGGCAAGAGCGGATCCGGAAAGACGGTGCTGCTCAAATGCATAATCGGCCTTCTGCAAGTTGACGGGGGAGAGATCTTCTACGGCGGCGAAAATTTCACCTCCATGAATATAATGGAGAAAAAAAGCATACGGCAGAAATTCGGAATGTTGTTCCAGGGTGCCGCCCTTTTTGATTCACTTAGCGTGGAAGAGAACGTAAGGTTCAAGCTTGACATGTTTACGCGGATGAACAGCCGGGAAAAACAGGAAAGAGTCGATTTCTGCCTGGGAAGAGTAAACCTGGAAGGCAAGAACGATCTTTACCCGTCCGAGCTCAGCGGCGGAATGAAAAAACGGGTAGCAATCGCCCGTGCTATGGTTCTCAATCCCCGCTACCTGTTCTGCGACGAGCCCAATTCGGGACTTGATCCGCAGACGGCCATACTGATCGACAAGCTGATAAAGGATATCACCGAAGAGTTCGGCATGACTACCATCGTAAACACCCATGATATCAATTCCGTTATGGAGATAGGCGAAAAGGTGGTTTTCATAAACAATGGCAGGAAATGGTGGGAAGGGAGCAATCTGGATATCCTGAAGACCGACAACGAAGACCTGAATGATTTCATATTTGCCAACAAAATGGTTCGGCGCCTAAAAAGCCTCTGAGAAATCCATTGACGCGATCTTGCTGCCGGTTGCACGACTCCCGGAGAGCGCCCGGTTGCGGTGGCTAAAAACCTTTGACAGCTCCGGGCAAAATTTGCAATTGCCCCATTGAAGCCCCCTCGAATGCAGTATCTGCAACACTTTGAATATCCCCGGGGGCTTCTTTGTTTTTTATGCCTTAATAGGTATATTTAGCATTCGATATTAACAGATACCGAAATCAAATTCCTCCTGTTATGCAAAGATTGCTGCTTCTTGCCTGTTTCTGCCTTCTTTCGGTCCCGGCTGCCGGTGCCGGCCTTTCTCCGGCCGGCCTGCTGTGCGAGAACCTGTCCGATCCGATGGCGGTGGATGTTCCCGGGCCCAGGCTGTCCTGGGTCAACATCGCTCCTCCCAACGCCAGGGGACAATTCCAGTCAGCCTGGGAGATAAGGGTGGCCGGCAGCCTTGACAAGCTCCTGGACGGCACGGCCGATCTGTGGAACAGCGGAAGGGTGGAATCTGATGAATCATTCAACATTCCCTACCGGGGAGCTCCCCTGTCATCACGGCAGGACTGCTGGTGGCAGGTCAGGGTGTGGGACCGCGACGGACGGGTTTCGGGCTGGAGCGAACCGGCATTCTGGAGCATGGGGCTGCTTGACCAGGAGGAATGGACCGCCAGGTGGATAGGCGCGCCCTGGCAGGATGACACTCCGCTGCCACGGCCGTCGTCGCCGGGGCGGAACTATTTTTATGACCCGGCAGATCCGTCACCCGAGCTGCCCCCGCCCGCACCGATGCTGCGCAAAAGCTTTACCATCGACAAAGAGGTAGTTTCTGCCAGGGCTTATGTGACCGGCCTCGGTTTTTTCGAGTTCTATGTAAACGGCGAAAAGGCGGGCGACGATGTGATGGTGCCCAACGTTACCCTGTACCATGAGCGTGACGACCTGGGCGATATAGGGGTGATGATCAGGGACAACTTCAGGGAATACCGGGTAATGTACCTTGTGTATGATATAAAAGAACTTTTGAACAAAGGGGAAAATGTTCTGGGCGCCATGGTCGGCAACGGATTTTATAATCCTGGAAATTTCTGGTGCGGAGGATACGGAACGCCTTCGTTTATCGGGCAGATCTACATAAGGTATGCCGACGGGACCGAAGAGATGATTGTGACCGACCGTACCTGGAAGGCGGCAAAGGGCCCCGTGGTTATGGACCTTGTCTTTGACGGCGAACATTATGATGCCCGCCTGGAGCAGCCCGGATGGGCCGCCCCCGGTTTTGATGATTCAAAGTGGGAAAACGTCGCCTACAGGGAAGCTCCCAGGGGAGAGATGAAGGCCCACATGGCACCGGTCGACCGGGTTATGGAGGTCCTGCATCCCCTTACTATCGACCGGCTGGGCGAGGGCCATTACAGGATAGACTTCGGCGAAGAGATATCGGGATGGCTTCATCTGCAGAATGTAAACGGCGAGGCGGGCCACGTAATTGAGATGGAGTACATCATCGAATCGATGATGGGCGACAACACCTATACCATGAAAGGAGGCGGACCCGAATCGTACGCCGCACGGTTCACCTGGTTTGTTTTCCGGGAGGTCGAGATAAAAAACTGGCCGGGAGAGCTTGCCGCAGATCAGATAAGGGCCGAGGCGGTCTATTCCGACGTAAGCACAACCGGCTCCTTCAGCAGCTCCAGCCAGCTGTTCAATACCATTCATGATATCTGGTGGAGGACGCAGACCGACAATATGCACGGAGGCATTGTAAGCGACTGCCCGCACCGGGAGCGAAACCCGTATAATGGCGACGGACAGGTGGCCTGTATCACCGTCATGCATAATTTCGACGTAAGGTCATTCTATACCAAATGGATCGAGGATATGCTGGGATCACAGAACCCC
>SKQJ01000257.1 GCA_007119075.1 Bacteroidales bacterium
ACCTCTACATCCCTGATGCTCCCATCGGCAATCCGGTGTTTGAAATTGAAATGGGTATTTTCAGAGTTCTTTACGCTTTCGATTGCCCTTTTCAGTCCCTCGAATGACAGGGTGTTGATCTGACTGATATTCATTTCTTTCAATTCTTCCACCGGCCAGCCGTAGAAACGGGCGGCAGCCTCATTTGCCTCCACAATGTCGCCGTTTTTTGCATCGATAATAAGCTTGACGGCAACATGCTTCTGAAAGACGTTGCGGAATTTGGCCTCGTTCTCAAGAATGGTCTTTTCGGCTTCCTTACGGCGGGTAATATCCCTCATAAACAAAAGGATGCCCATCTTTTCTTCCCTCACAAAAGGTTCCGACCTGGTTTCGACCCATGCCTGGCTGCCGTCGGAACGGAGGATCCTGAATTCAATCGCCTCGCCGTCCGCCCCGGCTTCAGGATTCAACAGAGCTGATAATTCCCCGGTGATGTGATGGAATGAGGGATGCACCACCGACATAAAGGGCGAGCCGGCAAGCTCCCCGGGGTTGTGCAGACCGAACAGCCTGCAGGCGGCGGGGTTCATATAGGAAAAGTGCCCCTCCTCCAGGATAATGACCGGATCGGGTGCATTCTCGACAATATTGCGGAACACGCTATTGTCCATGATTATTTCGGGAAATTCCATTTTCTGTTAGAACATTAACTATCGGGGTTTTTTGCTTACATCGCCGGGCTATCTTCCGTGATGACTCTGAGCTTTTATGATGCAGGAGAAAAACGGTCGAAGTGTTATTAAAAGTATGTTTTTAAAATGCCATTCAATTGAATTCATCGATATAAGCTAAATCCCGACCCTTAAAAATAATAAATTTTAACAAGTTTAAATTAACAGAGGTTCTTTTATGGCTATTTAGATGCTATTTTTCAGTAATAGTACCAGATGGTGCGGTAATCCCTTATATTTTCGCCCCTTGCGGCAAGCTCTTCCAGGTAGTGATAGATCGGGACATCGATGTAGTTGTAAGGGGGAACCGGGGCAATATTTTTTTCCCAGGGATGGAATTCATAGACTCTCGAACCGTCGGGCATTATCATGACTACCCTGTGATCCTGCCAGGCCCTCAGATGATTCTTTCCGAGCCTGGGAACATTGAAAACCGGCTCATCGGTGCGGTCAAGCCCTGGCAGCAGCCTTGCCTCCTCTTTCCTTTCCTGCAGAAGCCTTGCTATGGGGACCATATACCGGCGTGTTTCATCCTTCCCCTTCATGTTGAAGGTATAGTAGGGATCGACACCGATCGATTTGAGGTCCTTTCTCAGCTTGACCGACTCAAAGCGTCTTGAATTTTCGATTGTGAATACCTGCTGGTTGTAGACGCCAATCCCGGCCTTGCGTATCATTCCGACGGCGGCCGCGGCCTCGGGAGTTATCTCATAGGAGTGTTCAAAATGGGTCATGACGGCGATCTGCCGCCTGCCGGGGACATTGAAGCGTTCCAGAATGGACACCAGGTTCGGGGTCCACCTCATAGGCAGCACCACGGGAGTGCGAGTGCCGAACCGCACCCTGTAAATATGGTCTTTGGCGGCCAGGGCTTCGAGTAGCCGCTCTATGGTCGCATCATCCATTATCATGGGATCGCCGCCGGTGATAAGGATATCGCCCACGCTTTTATGACGGTCCAGCCATTCGATAGCCCGGTCAATGACCTCATCGGCAGCCTGGGCATCCGGGTCCATGCACTCGTCGATCTCCCAGTTGCGCTGACAGTAAACGCAGATCTGGGAGCAGGTATTATATGGCTTCAGGATGCAGATTCCGGGATAACGGCGGGTGATAAGCTCCGAGGGAGATGTGTCATGCTCACCCATAAAGTCGAACCTCATGCCGCGGACATCCCTGCTCTCGACCATCAAGTCTATATAGTCTGGAGGCGGTATGACCTGCGCCCTGACTGCATGGTCATATCCCAGGGCCATCTGCTTGTCGATAAGCGAAAGGTAATAGGGGGTTATGCCAAAAGGGATCCGGTTTTGGGCGGCTTTGCTTACAGCCTCCTTCTGTGCCGGGGAAAGCTCTATCAGCTTGAGCAACGGTTTCTCGTCTTTGATCACATTTTTCAGGTGCCAGCGGTAATCGTACCAGTCATCGTCGCTTCCCCCGAAATACCGGAGCACATTCTTTTTATTCTGCTCGCGCCATCCTATCACCTCCGGTTCGAGTCCGCTGGGAAACTTCCTGAAATACTTGGCCATGCCCTCACCGATCTCGTCAAGGATCCTTGTGCGGGCCTCAGCAGCCTCGCTGCCCTGTTTCCGCAGGAAATCGGGGATCCCTTTTTTTGCGCCCTCCGATTCATAATAGATATTTGCCATGCCTGCCACCCCGCGGAAAAGGTTGATAAACTCCATCAAAAACGCAATGGACACATCCTTTCCGGTGACTTCCCTGTCGCGGGCAAGCTCCCAGAGTATCCTCAGGGCTGAGGTTTCCGTGCGTTTTTCGTTTATTGGGCCGAGGATGCTCCGGAAAACCCTGACGCATTCGCGCACGGTGGCTTTTTCGAGGATATGAAGGTCGTTATCGACCGCGAAGATCTTGCGCTCTGCCCGGTCAAGCCAGGTATACAGCGAATCGCGCGCCGACTCCAGGTCTGCGGCCGACTCAAGAATGGAACGGATGTCCGGGTTGGAATTCCACAACATATCTATATAGCTGTTGTAGTCATACTCGAACCGGGTCTTAAGCATTTCGGCGGCATCGGCAAATACATCATCCACGATTCTTGTGCCCAGGTAACCGGCTTTAGCGCGGCTGTCCTCTTCCCGCTTTTTCCGGCGGTCAGTTCCTGTGGCGGCCTTTTTTCCTGGTGATCTGGTCTCCATGGCTGCAATTTTTTTAAAAGTATTGTTTCCGGCGGGGCATTCCGTGCGCACAGGGCGGAATTTATTTATCCCGGTGCCATATGCCGGATGTTCCCGCTTTCAGAGCCGGCCGGAAAGGATCCTTTCCAGCGCCCTTATCCTGAGAGTTTCCTGCCGGACATTCTTTTCGCTGTCGAGCAGTATTATTGTGGGAGTGCCTTCGGGATTGTATTTACGGGCAATCTGGCAATCCCACCTGTCAAACGAGCTGTAATTGATCCAGTCATAGCCCCGTGATTCGATATATTCGAGCCATTGCTGCCTGTCATCTTCAATGCCGATAGCTATTACTTCGAGGAAGCCCGGGCTTTCCGCGGAATAACGGGTGTAGAGCTCAAACAGCTCCTCCATGATGTCGCCGCAGTGAGGGCACCAGGACCCCCAGAAAAGAATAATGGTATATTTCGCATCTGTTTGATAAAGATCCACCTGCCGGCCGTCGAGCGCCGTGAACCTGAACCCGGGAGCGGCGGCGCCCCGCTCAGGCTGCCAGTCCACGTCCTGATCAAGCAGCCTTCCTTCCCTGAAGCATATGTTGCCATGGAGGTAGCGACCGGCAAGATGACCTGTGACCTGGTCCATCCCTCCCATCTTCTCAAAACCGTTTATGAGATATTCAAGCACGAAATAAAACACCTCCTCATTTTCCAT
>SKQJ01000190.1 GCA_007119075.1 Bacteroidales bacterium
GCAGTCGTCAGGGGAGCCCCCGGCGAAAGGACAGACATAACCATGCTGCTTGCCTATACCAGTCTCAAGGCCCATATACCCAGTTCGATCGACAGCGCCACCTATGCCTACAGTCCCCGCTCGGCAGCGGCAAACTGGCTGATGACCAGGGGCTATGAGGATTATGACAAGTTGCTTGCAGGGATTTCGGCCGATCACAATTTTTCACGATCCCTTTCGGGGAATGTCAGCCTGTTCTCAACAATTCACAATGAAAAGGAATTAAGGCCCTTTGATGTTCGAAATGAAGCCAGGCTGGGCGGAGGCACCAGGATGAAGCTTACCTGGGCAGGCACAACCAGGAGCGGCTCATACCAGATACTGGGAGGAACCGAATTGTTCTCAGAAAGCTACGGTTACTCATCACATGAAAATATTGACGGAAGAGGGGTGCAGGGCTCGATGATTAGCGACCATCATGAAACAATATCATATTATAATCTTTTTTTGCAGGGCGACCTGGATCTGAGCAGGCTGAATCTTTCCGGGGGACTGAATCTTAATTCCAGCCGGACCGATTATACAGATCTTTTCCATGAGGCCGGAGAAAATCCCTCCGGCAGGTACAGCTATGGACGTATTTATTCCCCCCGGCTGAGTGCAAGTTACCGGTATTACCGGAGCAATTCAGCCTTTTTTACCATCAGCCACGGCTTTTCTCCGCCTTCACTGGCTGAAACACTGACCCCTGAGGGCTTCATAAATCCCGATATCAGGCCCGAAAAAAGCTGGAATATTGAGGGAGGCATCAGGGGAAACCTTATTGACAACCGCCTTTTCTATGATGTAAATATTTACCGGATGCAGGTTCAGGACCTGCTTGTAGCCGAAAGGGTCGGTGAAGATGCATGGGTCGGAAGAAACGCAGGCGAATCGGTCCACCGCGGGGTGGAAGGGGAATTCCAGATAATCCTTTTGCGCGGCAATCCCGAAGCCTCCGGTTCCTGGTGGGGATTTGACGAGCTCCGGCTGACTCCTAACGTGACAATAAATGATTTTCGATTTACCGATTTCGTTGATGAGGGAGTCGATTATTCGGGAAAAAAACTGCCGGGAATACCTGATCACGTTTTAAACGCGGGTATTTACGGCCAGCTAAATGGCGGCATGTATATATTTATAAATTCCCGCCTGGTAGGCAGCATGCCCATGAATGATGCCAACAGCCTGTCTTATGACAGCTACCGGGTTACCAATTTTACTTTGGGGTATAAAAACAGGATATCCCAAAATCTCAATGCCAATGCCTATATGGTTGCCGGAAACGTATTTAACGCCAGCTATGCCTCCATGATACTGGTAAATGCCCCTTCATTCGGCAATAATCCTCCGAGATATTATTATCCGGGCAATCCGCTCAACTTTTCCGCAGGAATCAAATTAAGCTACATATTCAACTAGCCTGATGGCCATCTGATAATAGTTTTGTAAATTGGTCCGTTAGAATAAAAAATTCCATTCCGGGCCCCCGGGTTCCGGACAAATATTTCCCGATGACTATTAAACAACCACGGCAGCGCTCATTTCCCCAACCACTGGTTTATCTCATTATCCTGCTTTTTTTCCAGGTTGATCCTTCCCTGGCCGCTGACCGGTTTGGCTACCGTGAATTCATTGACGTTCAGAAGTATTGCATCAACATCGGCATAAGTGATACCACAGACGCCATTAAGGGAGCTGCCGGACTGAAATTGCTCCTTAAAAAGCAGACCGATACCATAATCCTCGATCTTGCCTCGCTGAACAATGAAAAAAAAGGGATGATTGTCGACAGCATTCTTCACGACGGCTTTCCGGTCGATTTCCTGCATGCCCGCGATCAGCTCAGGTTATCCTTGCCTGACACAAATGTAGACGACACAATAAATATTACCGTTTACTATAACGGGGTTCCTGTCGACGGACTCGTTATATCAAAAAATATGTACGGACAAAGAACCTTTTTTGCCGACAACTGGCCAAACCGCGCCCATAACTGGTTTCCATCGGTCGACCACCCTTCAGACAGGGCAAAGGTAGATTTCACCATCACGGCTCCCTCCCATTACCAGGTTATTGCAACCGGACTTCTTCAGAAAAAAGTCAGCATGCCGAATAAAAAAACAACCCATTACTGGTCGTCCAAAACTCCCATCCCAACAAAGGTAATGGTTTTTGGGGCGGCCGAATTTGCAGTCGAGTACCTGGATGATATAAACGGTATTCCCTGGTCAAACTGGGTATACCCGCCAAACATGGAAGAAGGGTTCAGCGCTTTTTCCGTAACCCCGGGCATACTGAATTTTTTCACAGAAATGATTGGCCCCTACCCATTCGAAAAGATTGCAAATGTGCAATCAACTACCCGTTACGGGGGAATGGAGAATGCAGGCAATATTTTCTATCACGAGAGAGCGGTGGCGGGCGACCGCTCCATCACAAACACCATTGTACATGAAATTGCCCACCAGTGGTTCGGGAATGCCCTCAGCGAATCGGACTGGCCTCATTTATGGCTCAGCGAGGGCATTGCCACCTGGCTGACGGACTGGTACGCGGAACAAACCCATGGCCCGGACATGCTCCGAGAGAGAATGGCTTCCAATCGCCGGAGAGTAGTTGAGTATTCCCGTACGAGACTTGTCCCGGTCGTTGATTACCATACCGAAAATTATACAGACCTGCTGAATCCGAATTCTTACCAGAAAGGAGCATGGATATTGCATATGCTCAGAAGGAAGATCGGCGAGGAGAAGCTTGTCGGAGCACTGGCAGGGTTTTATAACAGGCACAGGTTTTCCCATGCCTCCTCCGACGATTTCATAAAGGCAATGGAAGATTCGTCAGGAATGGACCTGGACCTGTTTTTCGACGACTGGCTGTTTTCGGCAGGCCACCCGGTTCTGACCCTGAACACAAATTACAGCCAGGGCAGAATATACATGGAGCTTGTTCAAACCCAGCAGCACAAGATAGCCTTCACCTTTCCCCTTGACATCAGGTTTGTTTTCGAGGACGGCACCCATCAGGATCATACGTTTGATGTGTTTTTCAGACGGCATGAATTTATACTGGAAATGGAGTCAGAACCTGTCGAAATTATCCTGGATCCCGAAATCTGGCTGCTCTTTGAGGAAAACCTGTCCTGACCGGGCATTGATCCGGCCGGAAGACACGTCAAAATCACCCCTTTATCTTATGATGACTGCAAAACTCATTCTGGTTACAGGCAAATCAGCCGCAGCCTGGCTGGTTCGCAAGCTTCCGGCAGCTGCCGTTGCTTTTCTTGTTTTGCTGGCAGCCTGCAGCCGGCCCGGTTATGAGAAAATGCAACCGGACATGCATCTCTGGTATGAACAGCCTGCAAACGTGTGGGTCGAGGCATTGCCTGTCGGAAACGGCCGGCTTGGCGCCATGGTTTTCGGCCATCCCTTTACCGAAAGGATACAGCTTAATGAAGAGAGCCTGTGGGCAGGATCGCCCATAAACAATAACAATCCGGATGCATCAGGAAAGCTTCCCCTGCTGCGTCGGC
>SKQJ01000083.1 GCA_007119075.1 Bacteroidales bacterium
AAGATGAATTTATTTGTCCATCCGTCATAAGGCTTAATAAGTCCTGTAGTTGAAACCGTACTTTCAAGAGTCCGCAATACGGTTGTTCCCACGGCACAGATATTCTTCTTTCTATCTTTTGCTTCATTGACCGTCCTGGCAGCTTCTTCGGTGACAATAATCCGTTCCGAGTCCATCTTATGTTTGGTCAGGTCTTCAACATCGACGGTCCTGAAATTGCCCAGGCCCACATGAAGGGTTATCTCCGCGAAATTGACCCCTTTTATTTCAAGCCGTTTCAGAAGTTCCCGGCTGAAATGCATACCCGCGGTCGGGGCAGCTACCGCTCCTTCATGCTTGGCAAAAATGGTCTGGTACCTTTCCCGGTCTTCCGGAACGACCTCGCGCCGTAAAAATTTTGGCAGGGGGGTTTCTCCGAGGCTGTACAGATTTTTTTTGAATTCCTCATAAGGGCCGTCATAAAGGAAGCGAAGGGTTCTTCCCCGTGAGGTTGTGTTATCGATCACTTCGGCAACAAGCATGTCATTCTCTCCGAAATATAGTTTGTTGCCGATCCTTATTTTCCTGGCAGGATCAACCAGCACGTCCCACAGACGCTGTTCTCTGTTAAGTTCCCTCAGAAGAAAAACTTCTATCTCCGCTCCTGTTTTTTCCTTATTGCCTACCAGTCTGGCCGGGAAGACCTTTGTATTATTTAAAACCATCACATCATCTTCTTTAAAATATTCTATAATATCTTTGAAGATCTTGTGCTCAATTTTCCCGCTTTCACGATAAAGAACCATCAGCCTTGATTCATCCCTGTTTTCGGCGGGATGCTTGGCTATCAGGTTTTCGGGCAAACTGTATTTATAGCGTGATAGTTTCATTCTTTCCATAATATATTTTTAGACTTAAATTGAACGCCTCTTATACGTTATAACGGCGCTTTTGTTTGATTTATGCGAATATTTTTTCGAATTCCTCCGGGGAGACTGCTTTGGAAAGATCATATTCGCCTATCCTGGTCCTTTTCAGCCCCGACATGTATGCTCCGCTTCCAAGATCCAAGCCGATATCGCGGGCCAGTGACCTGATATAGGTCCCCTTGCTGCACGCGATACGCAACACCAGTTCAGGCGGTTCAAATTTAACCATTTCGAGTTTCCTGATGCTTACGCGGGAAGCAGGAAGCTGGATTTCATCGCCTCTGCGAGCATGCCTGTATGCCCGTTTGCCGTCAATATATTTAGCCGAAAAAAGCGGTGGCACCTGATCAATTTCGCCGGTGAACTTTTCAAGTGTCTTTTCTATGAGTCCGGAAGTGATATGAGCCGTTTCATACTCCCCGTCGATCTCCGTTTCAAGATCGAACGACGGAGTGGTCTTTCCGAGCTCAAAAACAGCAATGTACTCTTTTTCGAGCGACTGGAAACGGTGTATCTCTTTTGTCATTTTTCCGGTACAAATCAGGACCAGTCCGGTGGCAAGCGGATCGAGCGTTCCTGCATGTCCGACTTTTATTTTGTGAATGCCGGAATGCCTTCTGAGAATGGAACGTATCTTGTTGACTGCATCGAAGGAAGTCCAGCCATAAGGCTTATTAATGAGTACTATCCCGCCTTGTAACAGGTTGGAGCTAATTTCCGTACTTGGCATCTGAAAAATTTATCCCAGGAAGATTGCAATTGAGGCCACAAAGATACAATATATGGCGAAATAAATCAACTTTCCTTTTCTGACAACTTCAAGCATAACCCTGCAGGCAAAGAGCCCTGAGAGAAAGGCTGCTACAAAGCCCACAAACAAAGGGATAAAGCCCAGGGCAACATCACCGGGTTCGTTTGATCTGACAATATCAAAAAATGTTGCCCCGATAATTGGAATGACCACCATAAGAAAGGAAAACCTGGTAACCAGTTCTTTTTTCACTCCAAGCAACAATCCGGCAGCGATCGTAGCGCCTGAGCGTGAAATACCCGGGAGTACCGCAACTGACTGTGCGATTCCGATTAAAAATGCATCGCGATATGTCACATCTTTGTCGCGGGATCTGGCAAGGTAGGTCAACATTAACAGGCTTGCGGTAACAAGCAGCATGCTCCCCACAAATACAATATTGCCATCATACACGCTTTCAACTTCGCTCATGAAGAAGACTCCC
Source organism: Bacteroidales bacterium (assembly GCA_007119075.1). GTDB lineage: Bacteria > Bacteroidota > Bacteroidia > Bacteroidales > PUMT01 > PXAP01. The sequence continues at coordinate 2,144 of SKQJ01000083.1, forward strand.
ACAATCCCAACGGGGATCATCGATACGAGAATCTTTGCAGAATAGATGGTTGAATCATTCCACTGGAATTTGAAAAGGCCTGACAACAGTTCAAGAATGTCCTTGTAGAATACTACGATTATGCTTAATACGGTTGCAGCGTGTACAATAATGGCAAAAGTCAGGTTTTCCTGTGCTTCAATACCCAGCGCCGCATGACCGAGCTCAAGGTGGCCGCTGCTGCTTACGGGAAGAAATTCTGTAAGACCCTGTAACAGGCCCAGTATTAATGCTTCAATCCAGGTCATTTAATATATGCTTATTTTAATTTGTTGGTTTGATGGACCTTGCCATAATTAATTATATTATTCAGCGCGCTGCAGCGCAGTGTATGGGATCCGGAGATACAGGGAGATAATGTCAGAAGAAGATTGATTCGGGCAGCCGGATGATTCAGGGCGGATCCGCAGAAGGACAAACTTCAGATGTCTTCTTTATTATTTTCCGCAGGCTTTTTCATGATGGCGTAAATTATAAGGATGAATCCGAATAATGATACCATGGGAGCCAGGGTTATTCTCCGGAAACTGAATATGCCCTGGTCGAAAACGTTGGGGTCATCAGATCCGCCGCCGGTCATTAGTATAAAACCGAGTATTATGATTGCAACGGCTATTATCAGTAGTTTGTAGTTTTCCCCCGAAAAGGGGAAGTCGAATGATTTTGGTAATTCCTTTTTTTTCTTTGCCATCAATTAAAATATTTGTTTCAAGCCTGATTCTGATATATCAATAATATAATTCATCCCTTTGCAGCCTCAGGAACCGGTTTACCGCAAAAAAAGTTGATATCCAGTTGATAATGATTCCAAGTGCAATGATTGACAAAAATAGCAAACCCAGCGATTGCATGTCCTGAAAACCGAAGAATTCTGCGAATTCCTTCTGTGCCACGTAGATTATCCCCAGCATAAGTAGATTTGCAAATATTGCAGCGTAGAGTCCGTGAAAGGCGCTCCTAAGGAGAAAAGGTTTTCGTATGAAAGTATTTGTCGCCCCTACCAGCTGCATTGTGTTTATTAAAAATCTTTTTGAGTAAACCGACAATCTTATGGTATTGTTTATAACCGATACGCAGATAAAGAAAAAAAGCAAGCTGAACCCGACAAGGATAATGCTTATTTTGCGGATATTTTCATTGACCAGGTGAACTAGCGACTGTTGATAATAAACTTCCTGGACATTGGGAAATCCCCCCATTTCCTGTTCAATGAATAAAATACTGTCGGGATTCGCATAGGCAGCAAACAGGTTTACTTCTATGGAAGGCAGCAAAGGATTATATCCCAGGAAGCTTATGAAATCCTCGCCAAGCATTTCTTCGAGTTCGCTTGCGGCACGCTCCCTGGTGATATACC
>SKQJ01000211.1 GCA_007119075.1 Bacteroidales bacterium
GTTGGCATCATCAAGGGCAATAAGGAACGGATGGGAAATAGTGTGGCTTGCAAACTCATGCCCCATGGCAGCATATGACCTGAAATCATCCCATGTAAACATATCTGATCCTCCCGACCCGATTTCGCTGCTGTTAGCAGGCTGAAATTCGCCGTTCCTCACACCTTCATAAAGCCTGTCAATAACCTCAAATGCCTCCCCGGGCCTGCCATCGCGGTAATGGATCGCGGCATCATTGAACCAGGCACCGGTTCCCCTGTATCCAAGGTATCTGGCCGCAGAAGACCTTTCAAGGTAATTACCCGGACCGGTGGGCACGGTCGCAGTCTCTTCAATAATTGACCCGATATCCCGGCCGATAAAACGGTCAGGGTACCTGGAACCGGATATCCTGCCCGTATTAATGAAGAAAGTGGCAGGAATATCCAGGTTATTCATAATCGGCAGGGCCACCCGGAACTGGTTTGGAGAACCGTCATCCCAGGTAAGGGATACGGCGCCCCGTTTTCCGTCCGGCCACCTGGTTATTTCGGTTTCACTGTATTTTCCGAACTTCACCGTCGGGCCTATGCGCTTGTCACGGTTTCTCACCGCTTCCTCAGGATCAAGGTTTACCAGCGCCTCCTTTATCCACGACATATATTCGGTGCGCTCATACAGCTGGGCGGCGCGGAAGATCCGCAGGCCGATAATCTTTCCCTCATTGATATACCTCACATATAGATCCATAGCTCTCCGGAATTCCTCTTCGCCCATCCATCCGTCACCGGCAGTGCCCCTGGCTATATACAGGCTGGCAAGCACCGGCTTGCTGCCCTGGAATTTTTCAATTACTGCGTTCAGATGATCCTCGATGAACGGCACCTGGGGCTGCCAGTAAATATTGCAGATAACGGCATCAAAATCAAAGTCGAATGGTTTATCCAGCTCATTATAGGGGTATATGGGAACCCACACCGGAAGCCGTGGGTTGATCTGCCTGACCAGCCTGGTTATTTCGGCGAATTGCTCGGGTGTCCTGCCGGGGAGCCCCTCGCTTTCCAGGGTTTCATAGTAATAATCATTCAAATAGATGCCCGCGAATTTCCCGGGATACCGGAGAGACAATTCAGCCACCCTGGCAGCATGCTGCATGGATTCCTCGTGGCTTTCCCATCCCCATTGCTGCCGGGAGACCATCGCAATGACATGATCGATCCCGGGAGTATTTAGATGGCGCCATGTCATGGTCTGGTTAAAAGGCCTTTCCCTCCAGGGCCCTTCATGAGACCATGCGGTATTGAATCCGCATTTTTCCGCTGCGGGTCCGAGATCAACGCTCCCCTGGTGTTCCCATATTGAGATAAGCGGAACCTTCGGAAGGAGTACCTCATGAGCGCAATCCCGCTGTGCGGTTGCTTCGCCGGGAGCAATTGAGAATATCAACAGACTGCACAGCAAAGCAAAAAGGTCAGGCATGTTTTTATTCATGATCAGTATATTACACATTCCCAGGGGCAGCCAGGGGATAAGAATGGATTACAATATCAGTATTTTTTTTATAATGCGAAAAGAAGAATTGAGTTTTTTACCCGGGAAACACCTGGAGATATTTTTACAGGACAGAAGCAACGGGAAGAAGAAAAATATCTATTGATTGAAAAAGCCCCTGAGAATGAAGGAACTACCAAACCTTCATGAACCCAGGGGCTTCAAATATGAAAAAAAACCTAAACCTTTTCAGGTATAAGTATGACACATAATCATTATAAAAGTTTATCGGAAAGCTTTGTTTTTTATAGTTTTTATAACCAGTCTAAATAAATAACTGGAATGTGTCACCGTCTATGAATTGTCAAATGAGGTTTCACGCCTTAACTCATCAATTGCTTTCATATTATTTACAGCATCCTCAAGGGGAACAGGCACCGGCTCATCCTCAATAATGGCTTTGGAAAATGCGTCTCCCTGCAATGTATACTGATCAACCGGTTCAAAAGAAAAAGTTTCAGTCAATTCTTTTGTCATCAGAATTATTGAAATTGTTTCCCCGGGAGGGGCATTAACTGGTATTTCGATAATAATGTGCCCTCCGGTTCCTGAAATATGGACCTTCTGGTAGGGCATAAGCTGGGTAGAACAGGTAAAGGCAGAAATTTTGCCGGAAGGAAATCGGAGCACTGCAGAGGTCAAACGGTCAATTTTCATTACGGGGTCCAAATCCATTTCACCTTTAATAATTAACGGCTCCTCACCAAAAATATACCTGGGAAATGAAATGCAATAACAGCCAATATCCATAAGAGCACCTCCGCCGATATCCGACCTGTTGCGAATATTTTCAGGATCGGTATTATAATAGGAGAAAAATGAATTAAGGGCTCTTACCTCTCCGATCGACCCGTTTGCAACAAGCTCCCTGGCCTTTTGCCATTGAGGATGGAAGCGGTACATAAAAGCTTCCATCACCTTTAAGGCTGGGAATTGGCGTGTTGCTTCAATCAGGTCCTGCGCCTCACCGGCATTAAGGCCGATTGGTTTTTCGCACAGCACATGTTTACCTGCCTCCATAGCCCTGATTGTCCACGGAACATGCAGGTGGTTAGGCAGCGGATTGTAAACCGCATCAATATCGGGGTCATCCAGCAGAGCTTCATAAGAGTCGTACCGTTTCCCGATATTCAGTTTATCTGCTGCTTCATTTGCCTTTTCACCGTTCCTGGATGCTATGGCCACAACTTCGGTGAACCGGCCCTTTTGCATGGCTGGGATTACTTTCTGAACTCCTATCCGGGCAGTGCTTAAAATTCCCCATCTGACTTTAGCCATATCAATTTTTTATTAGTTAGTGAATCACCATCTGCAGGCAGATGGATCCGAAGTTTTATTAAAACAACCTTTATTGATCAAACCGCATTGCCGCGGCATCAGCATTGCTTCCCGCTAGGCTTAGAGGGGCGCGGTAAACCGCTCAAAGCAAAAATCAAACCCCTGTCCGTTGAAGGAACTACCAAACCTTCAAAGGACAGGAGTTTGCCCCCGGTCATCCCCCCTTCAGAAACAAATGGCTGCCGAATGATCTCAGTTTTTTACATTGCCCTAATAGTCCCAGTTCTGCTTCAGTTTTGCTTATTCGACAGTAGCAGCGAATTTCATGGAAAAACAAAAGCAAGCAAAAAAATATCACTCTATTAAAATGTCCGAAAAACGGGTACAGAGCTCACTCTGCAAATCGGGGATTAAATGAATTTATGAGAAAGTAAGTATTAATTCTTACGCTTAAAGTGCGATCAATAAATATATTCCAGTAATTGCAAGATACAAAATTTTCTTTAACTCAAATATTTTTTTCAGAAAATGTTAAATTCATGGTTAAATGTTAAAGTTACTTATTCAAGCACGCAAACTTCAGAAAAATCATTGCAGTACGGAAATTCCCGATGTTAACAGGAAGGAGAATTGCCCATGAGGAATTTTAAGGTTTCGCTGGGATTTTCTGCATCCCCGTTGAATATTTTTTGTAAATTTCCATTCTGAAAAATAACCTTCATCCTGA
>SKQJ01000026.1 GCA_007119075.1 Bacteroidales bacterium
GCTGGCGGGTAAGGTCGGGGGCATCAAGTATACAGACAATATCACCGGCCTTTACATGAGCTCCATCGTCGGCCAGGTAAACGACAGTCATGTTGGAAGCGCGCACCCGCGGCGCCACAATAGTGAGGGTGCTGGTGGCCCGGATGGTTCCGCCGGCATTTATTATCTCGGCAAAGCAGCTCCTTCCAAGCTCCAGGGAGGCAATGTCTTCCGTGTCCCCCTTGCAGCCAGACATAAGCATTGCCAGAATTAGGGCTCCCGGAATTATTTTATTGCACCTGTTCAACTGTCTTTAATTTGTTTTGCTTTTAAACCCGGGTTTTTTTCATTCCCCATGGATTAGCATAAAACAAATTTAACTAATTTATCAGTTATACAACTAAAACAGGTAAAGAAAATTTGAATTTTTGACAAATGAGAGCAGATTACATGCATGGTCAGCATGCATACAGTAGTGCAGCATGGCTGCTAATCTTCAAGAAAAATCCTGAGATATCCAAGGCTGCCGTCGAATCCCGCCCCCTGTATCACCACATTCAGATATCCGGCGTCCTGATCAACGGGCAGCAGAAAATTCACAACACCGTCCTGCCCGGTTGCCAGCCTGGGCTCCCAGTAGATGGTCCGCTCGATTTCAGGATCGACCGGTTTTTTCTCATAATAGAGTATATCGGTATAAAAATCACGCATCTCATGATAGCCCTGCACGTTGAGTCTTAAAACATCGACCATGCCGGTATATCCGGGCTCTTTTGTATATGCAATAATAACTCCCGATCCGCCCCTGGACCCGAAGGCTGCCGTACTTGAATGCCTGAAGATTTCCAATCGCTCAATATCCCTGACCGGCGTGCCGATAAACCAGTTTTTTTCCACGAACCGCCCGTTGATCATATATTCCACTTCGGCCCTGCCATAAAGTGTGGTAAGTCCGCTTAATCTTACATAATTCCCCTCGACAATCAGTCCGACAGCCTTATTCTGCAGTACTTCGAGAACATTGTGCTCGATCATTTCATCGTGATCAAGGAATATGGTCTGGCTCGGTCTTCCGAATTCCTGAGCCGCAGCGATCCTGCCGGGAGAAGCAGTGTAGTATGATGCCTGCTGTCTCCTTTGCCTTTGCCAGTCTTCGCCCCGGCTGGTTATCTGCCGTTTCCGGGTATAAATCCCGGGTTCGGCATCATATCCCCAGGGTTCGCTCACATTGAGCTCGATTTCAGGCGGATAATTTGTTCCAATTCGTCTGCCGGAGAGTTCCATGCGGACCACTCCTTCATAGTAAAGGCCTGGAAAGGCAAAGTAACCGCGATCATTTGAGGTGGTCCTCAATTCATGATCATAGCCATTTTTTACTTTCAAGAACAGGGGATGATCCCCAATCGGATTCTTGCTGGCGGGATCCATTACACGGCCCGCGATAGCTAGTCCGGGCTGGCCCGAATAATTTATCCGGGGCATTTCCCCTGCAAGGACATCCTCCCATTTAAACCTTCTCCACCCGTATGTAAGAAGAAGATGATCGGCAGCAAGCAGGTCATCCTGAGAATTTTCGATATAAAGATCAGGATGCTCAACCATTCCTCCCAGATCGGAGCTGAACAGTATGTATGACAGGATTCCCGGCGAATAGGCCATTTGATCCGGTTTGCCGGTCACTGCGGAAAGAGAAAAAGTTCCTTCGACAAAATTTCCCCGGCTGTCCTTTACATCAAGCGTGAAAGACAGATAATCCCTTTCGAATATCACTACGGTATCAACATTTGCAGAAAACCTGAGCATATCATTTCTGTTGATAAACACAAGCCTTTCGGCAACAGGCCTGTAATCGCCGTTAAAAACCGTGAAATGCGCAATCCCGGAAGGGAAAAGCTCCTTGTCGATGTCAACCTCAAGGGCTTCATTGCCTAAAGGATATGTTGCCGCGAAATGTATCTCCCCCCTGGTATGACCAATAATGATCGCTTCCCGGTCAATATCTTTTTCCGATTCCATGGCAGCTTCAAGCCGGATGTTGATCTTTCCGTCAGACTGGTCGATCCGCAAGGCATATCCGCTTTCACTGCTCTCAGGGAGCCTGTATCTTTTTTTTGACCCGTTTATGGAGATCGCGGCCAGGTAATCATTGCCTGAAACCGGCTTTATCTCAAAAACCCCGATACCGGCAACATCTGTTTTAAGGCTTGCGATCACATTCCCTTCATCATCAATGACTTCTCCTTCGGCATAATGTCCTCTTCCGAGCTGATCCGCAACCTTGAATGCCACCCGGTTGACCTTGCCGGCTACAAGGTTTCCGCCTTCGGGAAAAAAACCAACTTCATAATCATTGCTTTTCCGCTCTATCCTCCGGTTAAACAATCTGTTCCTAAGGACATCTATCCTCCGTATCCTGTTCTCATAACCGGGATTTCTGATATACAGGGGCATTGTAAAGTAGTATTCTTCTCCGAAGTTCTTCATCCATGAAGTGTATGCCCGGAGAATATAATTTCCATCCGGCAGACCGGAATCGAGGGCTATGTCGCCATGAGCCCCTCCCTCGCTGCTGAGCAGCAGTCTCACCGCTACAGATTCGCCACGCCAGTCGATCAGGTCGACAAAGAGGTTATTCATCCCCATGACCGGAACATTGGTTATCCCGTCGAGAAGATATGCCCTGAACCAGATGGTCTGACCGGACCTGTATGAATCTTTGTCGGTGTGAAGATAGACCTTCTGGGAGCTTACATAGGTGGAATAAGCCTCAAGGCTGTCAAGGATGAGCTTTTCCGGGGGGTCATCTGCTGCCAGAGATAGGGGTGCTAAAAATAACCGGAATCCCAGGATATATATGATTGCCTTTACTGCTCTCATACCGGTCGAATTTGTCAGAGAGCAATAAGCAGGAAACGCCTGATTATTGTATCTCCAGAAACTCCTAAATTAATAAATTAACGGCTAAAGTCCAAAACCACCAACGCGGTTTGATCCGGAAATCTGCACTGATATGTTTTGCAGGAGCATTTGCACGTCAAAAAAAGTCCGGTCACCACGGGAGCAGCTTTCTTAAAACGTTGCAGGACTTACCTCCGATACGACAAGGAAACTAACGAAAAATGCCCTAAACATACTGTTTAAGGCATTCCGGCAAAGTAAGGCTTGAAACTCGTGGAGATTAGGGGAGTCGAACCCCTGACCTTTTGGCTGCCAGCCAAACGCTCTAGCCAACTGAGCTAAATCCCCGAAAAAATTGCAGCGCTAAATTAATAATTTTTTATTACAACCTGAAAAACCATCATTCCAGTATTGGCAATGTTTTTATGGTTATGCATAAAAATACTGATAATTTGAGTCTTGCGATATGAAATAATTTTTTAAATTGTCCTGCACAAACGATCAATTTGATTTGTCAGTGAGGAATATTGGCTTTTAAAAACCGAAATATAAAAATATTACTAACTTTATAGTTGTATAACTAAAACATTATTGCTAACTTTATAGTTGTATAAAAAATGCTAATCGGCAATACAAAAGAACC
>SKQJ01000321.1 GCA_007119075.1 Bacteroidales bacterium
ATGATCTTGATTTATCAAAAGCCTCTTCCCGCACCTGCCTTGCAAGTTCTTTTTTAAGCATTTTCAATTCGTTTGAGACCGATGCGTCATATAGATTGTCGTCGATCTGAAGCATAAATCCCCCGATTATTGAGGGCTTTATTTTCCTGATAAGCTCGTTCCGGGGTTTGCCCTCAACCTCAAACCGCAGGCTAAGGTTTTGGGCCGTAACTTCATCGATTGGAACGGCAGTGGTCAAAACAAGTGTTTTGATCCCTGCTTCGATTTTGTAAAAATGGATGAAATCCCTGAATATGTCAGGGAAATACCTTTCCCTCTTTCGTGTCAGAACAAGGTCAATAAATTTGAGGGTCAATCCGGAAAGCCGGGATTCAAAATGCTGACGCAGAAGATCTTTTTTCTCCCGGGTGCTGATTATCGGGCTCCTGAGCCATGGAACCAGAGAAGGGGTTTTCTCGTAAAACTCCATGAAGATATTAGTATCTCCTGCAATTTTTTCCAGCATCTTCTTTTCCTTGCCGGCAAGAAAAAGCGCCCTGGCGTATCTGACTGGAATTTTGCTATCGTTCATTGGTTTTAGTTTGTTTTTTGAAGATCCGGCTTCAAAAAATGATCTGAAAGCGTAATCTGACCGGGCCGGAGCATTATCAGTTAAGCTTAAACTCTTCCAGCAGGCTGTTCATAAGCTCCTTCTGATCCGTGTCTTCCTTCAGCCTTTTCCTGAGTATTCTCTCTGCAATTTCTACCGACAACGATGCGATCTGCACCTTTATCTGGTTGACCGCAGCCACTTTTTCCTCTTCAATCAGCTTTTTTGCCGTCTCTACCAGTTTTTTGGCTTCTTCCTCTGCTTCCACTCGGGCTTCGGCGACAATTTTTTCCTTTATTTCTCTTCCCTGCCTTATCAGCTTGTCGCGTTCAACGATCGATTCGGATATGATCTTGTCCGATTTGATCCTGACATTCTCAATTTCAATTCTTGCCTTTTCGGCATTATCAATTCCTTCCTGGATATTTTCCTCTCGTTCTCTCAATGCCTGCACAATCGGTTTCCAGGCATACCTTTTCAGGATCACAAAAACCAGCGTGAAAGTTACCAGCATCCAGAAGAACAATCCAAAATCGGGAGTTATCAGATCCATGGGTATTATTTTTTAGCTTACTCTTTTTCCATCAATTAATTCCTGCCGTCTACCGTTCCGGCTGCCATACGCAGCCATAATCTTTTACCTCAGGCCATACCGGATATCCGGGTGCCGGTGATCGGGCGAAGAGGCAAGAAACACCTCAGGACGGTAAAAAGAAACTACATGAAAAGAACCAGCAGGCAGACAACTATGGCAAAAAAGGCCACCCCTTCAATAAGGGCTGCTGCCACTATGAGGTTAGAGCGGACATCTCCGGCCGCTTCAGGCTGACGCGCGATTGCCTCGAGTGCGGTCACGCCGATCTTGCTGATGCCGAAACTGGCACCAAGCAAACAAATACTTGCTGCAAAGGCGGCTCCTAATTTTGAAACTGTAGCAGCCCAGGCGGCTTGAAGGATAATTGTGAGCAAAATCATAATTTAAGGTTTTAAGGATAAAATAATAATTGGTTTGATTAAAATTCTTGTATTGTTTTAATGACCGTCATCAACTGCCATTCCTATAAATAGAGCCGTAAGCAATGTAAATACATAGGCCTGGATCAGGGCAACCAGCAGCTCAAGAAAAGTAATAAATATGCCGAATCCGACCGACAGGACCGAGCCTCCGTACCCGAATGCAGGAGAAACTTCGCCGAATATGAATATCAGGGTGAAAAACCCCATGGTTATGATGTGGCCTGCGGTAATATTTGCAAAAAGCCTGATCATCAACACAAATGGTTTAGTCAGCATCCCCACTATCTCAATAACCGGCATAATCGGTATGGGAAGCTTCAGCAGCAGGGGCACATGGGGCGTATTGAATATATGCTGCCAGTAAAGCCTGTTCCCGCTCAGATTGATCACAAGGAACGAGGTAACCGCCAGTCCGGCGGCAACCGAGATGTTCCCTGTCACATTTGCCCCCATCGGGAAAATGGGTATCAGGCCAAGCATATTGTTTATCCAGATAAAGAAAAACAGGGTGAGCAGGTACGGCAGGAATCTGACATATTTTTTTTCGCCTATGGCGGGCTTCACCAGGTCATTCACGACAAAAAGTATAAGGGGCTCGAACAGGCTCTGCACTCCCCTGGGGGGAGACATGGGATTCCGCCTGTAGCTCCTTCCGACGGTAAGAAAAATCGCCATCATCAAAAGGGCGGCGAAAAACATGCCTGTCACGTTTTTCGTGATTGAAAGGTCAAGGGGCTTTGCGGCATCCGGGTCGATGGTCCCGTCTTCCCTTACCACCCTTATTTTCCCTTTCTCGGGTCCGTCCGTTATAATCCGGAATCCCCTGTATGAAGCATAGCCGTGTTCAAATTTGTGCGACATGAAAATATTCAGTCCTTTTTCACGTGTATACAGGATTACCGGGAGCGGAACGCTGTAATGTTTTCCGCCGATATCAAAAAGGTGCCAGTCATATGCATCGCCTATATGGTCAAAAATAAAGGCTCCCGGCTCGAACTTCACATCTTCCAGGGGATTTTCATCAGCACCCGTGGCGGTTATGGTTGAAGCCGATACCGAAAGGATCAGGATAATCGCGGCAATCCTCAGCATATTATAAAGCACATTCACTCTTGTATCCGCTGTTTTTTGTAAGGAAAAAGGCAAAAGTAATCATCTTTTACGGCGGCCATCAAATTAAGTTACTTTTTTTTCAGATAAACATTAAGCGTGTAAATGTCAAAAACCGAGTACACAAGGTAGCAGGTCAGGAAAACGAGAATAAAGGGGAAAACATTGTCCCTGTCAAGCAACAGGTAAACCACTATAAAGGCAAGATGGATCAACATCTTCAGCCATCTGACAAAGAAATACCGGGTATTGAAGTCATTGGGCTTATTCATATCGCTGCTCATCACCACCAGCCGGCCAAGCACTGTAAGAGTCAAAAAATAAAAGATCAGCAGGTTGAAAACCGGCAGGTAATAATCGCTAAGAACTGTAGTGAAAAGAATAAATCCCGTTAAATAAATTATCGCTGAAAACAGCAGGGCAGACTTCAGGAACATGGTGATTTTTGGCATCTTGCATTAAGTTATATCCCGGTGACTAATAAAATACCTGCCAAGATACAATATTATTTGCTTGCCCCAAACCTTCCGTTATCAGAGGTGTCAGGCTCAATAAAGGGCATTTTCAATGTCCTGTGATCAACTCCGGGACTATTTCGCAGAATAAAAAAACCCGGGCACCATAAGCGCGGGCCCGGCAATTGAACTATGGTCCTATCGGCTTACTGTCCCCGGCCAGGGGAAATACTCCGGCTGGTCCGCTTCTCCTTGTCCCCGAAAGGGAGATAGCCCGGCCCCGGGATGCTTCCGGTTACTGCAAGAGGGGCGGTCCTCAGATCTGATCGGCCTTCGGTCCCCGAAAGG
>SKQJ01000114.1 GCA_007119075.1 Bacteroidales bacterium
AATTTCACATCATTTGAAAACCCTGCAAAAAGCAATGGCTTGCATGTGAAATCGACCTTCAGGTCAATTTCACATCATTTGAAAACCCTGCAAAAAGCAATGGCTTGCATTTGAAAACAGTTAAATCCTCATTCACTCTTCACCCATTGGAATAGTTAAATTTAGCTACTTTTGCCTTAAATATGAAAGCATTGTTCAAACACCCGGCGCTGCTTTCTTCCCGGAAACTTCCTGACCGGGCGCGCGAAGGCTGAAAGCACCGGGCAACATGTTAATTCCGTCAATGGCCCTGAAAAGAGATTTTACCCGGTATCTGAATTTTATATTTGACGATATTGTCCCCCCGTTCCTGCGTGACAACAAATACTTCATGTGGCCTTTCTTTTATTCTCTTTTCGGCAGCAAGACAAGGCATTTCATGGAATTTAAAAAAATCGCCCCCCATTTGTCCGGCGAGCAGTTCCGCGATTATTATGTGCTGCTGGCCGACAAGCATCTGCAGAGAAAAACCGATCTTAACGGCAAAACAATCGAATATATATTAAATGGCATATCGGGCGATACGGTACTGGATATCGCATGCGGCAGGGGCTATATTGTCGGGATGCTGGCAGAGAAATTCCCCGGAAAAACAATTTACGGAATCGACATTGTATCTCCCCAGATGGAAGGCAAACCGGACAACCTGGTCATTGGCAGCGGGAATGTTGAAAAAATCGATTATCCGGATGGGTTTTTTGATACGGTTATCTGCGCCCATACCCTGGAGCACGTCCAGGACATCGGGAAGGCAATAGGCGAGCTCAGAAGGGTTTGCCGGAAAAAACTCATCATCGTGGTTCCCATGCAAAGGGAATATAAATATACTTTCGACCTTCATCTGCACTTTTTCCCGTACCCGGAATCCCTGAAAAGGGCGCTGAAAAACCCGGAAGCCGAATGCCGGGTTATTGACGGCGACATAGTATATGCCGAGACTGCCGGTAATTTCCCCGGAAGGGCAAAGCAGCAATCCGCAAACAGCGAGCCCGTATCCGGTTAAGTGCCTGAGCTTATCTCCGGGTCATGGAGTGAAAATCCTGTTTTCAGCAGGTTGCCCGGCTGCAGTATGGCTGAAAGCCTGTCCTGATCCATAAGCCGGAGCTGGCTGTTGGCGGCAAATACATCCAGCCCCTTTTCCTTCATCAGCCTGGCCAGGCCGCCCGCCCTGTTATAGCCTATATAGGGGATAAGGGCGGTGGCTATCGCCGGACTGGCGAAGAGGGTTTCGCGGGAAGTATGGCTGCCGATCTCGATTTTATCAAAAAGCCTGGTGCGAAGGGCAAGACAGGAGGCGGAAAGGAGCTTGATGCTCTCAAGCAGGGAATGGCCGATAAGCGGGATATAGGCATTCAGGTCGAGGCAGCCGAGTGCGGAAAGGGATGTAATGACCTGGTCATTGGCGTAGATCCTGTGGGCGGCGCTGATCACGAACTCGGGAATGACCGGGTTGACCTTTCCCGGCATGATAGAGCTTCCTGCCTGGACGGCCGGCAGGGTCAACTCTTTTCTGCCGGCCACATCGGAGGCGAGGAGGCGCAGGTCGGAAACCATTTTTTCCATGTTCACGGCGCAGGCCTTTAAAATGGCGTGAACCTCCACCAGGCTGTCCTGGCTGACGGTCGCGTCGGGAAGGTTTTCGCTGCGTGCCACCGGCAGCCCGGTAAGCCTCTGCAGCTCGCCGACGACTTCCATGATAAAATACCGCGGAACCGTTATGCCGGTACCGGCGGCGCTTCCCCCCAGGTTGACCGTCTTGATCCTCTCGAGGCTTTTGGAAACCCTCCACCAGTCCCTCGACAACGCCTCGTTGTAAGTCCCCAGCAGCATGCCCCAGGAAGAGGGCACCGCCTCCTGCATCTGTGTATATGCAAGGCGCAGGTGGTTGCGGTGAAGGGTTTCGGTTTTTTCGACAGATGCGCGCAGAAGGTTGATCTCCTCTTCAAGGGAAAGCAGCAGCCTCATGGCGGCAACCCTGAGAGATGAGGGAACTATATCGTTGGTTGACTGGCAGATGTTGGCATGTTCGAGGGGGTCGACGAGCTCGTAGCTGCCGGGGCCGGAACCCATTTTCCCGATTGCAACATTGGCGATTATCTCATTGATATTCATGTTTATGCTGGTGCCGGCGCCGCCCTGGACGGCGGGAACCACGAAGTGGCTGAAATGGTCGCCGGCAGCTACCTCCCTGGCGGCCTGTCCCATGGATTCCAGCACCTCGTAGCTGATGCGGGATACGGCGGAGGGTATGCTTCCGAACTTTTCAGCTGCGGCCCGCAAAAAGGAGGTGTAGGTATTATAGCATGCCAGCTTGGTTATGCCCAGCGCCTGGTACCATTCCCTGTGGAACTCCATTCTGTGGGGGAAATTTTCCATTGCCCTGAGCGAATGGATTCCGTAAAGGACATCAGAGGGCAATTCCCTGTGTCCGAGTGCGTCTTTTTCGATCCTCATGTTCGGAAATATGTAAGGTTAATAGAGGAAAAAGCAATATTATAGACCGGGCAGGAAGGACGGAAACCGGATAGTGCTATTTTGAGATGGGCTGGGAGTAGTTTACCACATCCTGGCCGGTAATCTCCTTGTCGCATAAGATAATAAGCCTTTCCAGCACGTTCCGGAACTCCCTTATATTACCGGTCCACTCAATTTTTTTTAGCTCTTCGATGGCATCGGGGGCGATTTGCCTTGGAGGCATACCGTATTCGGCACAGATCTGCTGGTTGAAATATTCGGCAAGCAGGGGGATGTCTTCCAGCCTTTCATTCAATGAGGGAACATGAATAAGTATTACGCTGATCCGGTGGTAAAGGTCTTCCCTGAAACGGTTTGCCTCTATTTCTTCCTTCATGTTCTTGTTGGTTGCCGCAATAACCCTCACATCGACGGTGATTTTCTTATCGCTGCCCACCGGTGAGAGCTTGCTTTCCTGAAGCACCCTGAGGACCTTGGCCTGGGCCGAGAGGCTCATGTCACCAATCTCATCCAGGAAGATTGTGCCCTTGTTTGCCTGTTCGAATTTCCCCTTCCTTTCCTTATGGGCAGACGTGAAAGCCCCCTTCTCATGACCGAACAGTTCGCTCTCAATCAGCTCTGAAGGAATTGCGGCACAGTTTACTTCCACAAAAGGCTGCTGCGCCCTCTGGCTTTTTTCGTGAAGCCACCTGGCAACCAGTTCCTTGCCCGTGCCGTTATTGCCGGTTATGAGAACCCTTGCATCGGTGGGGGCGACCCGGTCGATCATCTCCTTTACCCTTTGCATGGGCGGGGATTCACCTATCATGTCATAGGTTTTGCTCACTTTTCTTTTGAGCACCCTGGTTTCAGTCAGCAGCTGTGACTTATCGAGGGCATTCCTTATTGTAATGAGCAGCCTGTTCAGATCGAGCGGTTTTTCGATGAAATCAAAGGCTCCTTTCTTGATTGCCTCTACCGCCGTGTCGATATTCCCATGTCCCGATATCATTATTACGGGCACATCCTTTGGTTCTGCCATGATCTTTTCAAGGACCTCAATGCCATCCATGCCGGGCATTTTAATATCCAGCAGGACCACATCATAGTCATTATTGCGAAAAAGCTCCAGTCCCCCGACACCTTCCGGTGCAAGATCTATCTGATGTTTTTCATATTCCAGTACTTCCTTGAGCGTGTTCCTGATACTTCTTTCATCATCGATAACCAGAATTTTTGCCATTTTACCGGAAATTTATCAAAAAATGATCTTGAGTTCCTGCTGAACCCGGGTTGGTTGAATACGTTGTTTGAGAATTTCTATAACCGCCCCTTCCTTCAGTGAAAAGTCGGACTGGATCAACCGGACGATGTTCAGACGGCGGATTATAAAATTAACAAAAATACCCGCAATCACAATCATCTCGACTCTCATGGGATCCATCCCCTTCATTTCCAGTCGCCCGGAAGCATTAGAATCAATCAGGATCCCGTACAGCCGGAAAAAATCATCAGGCGAAAATTCACAGGAGGTACTGCAGCGGCCGGTGCCCGGATCTTCATTATTCAATGCCTGAAGAAGGGCCCTGAAGGTATCGAACGTGCCCGATGAGCCGATGAGCCTGACAGGTTTGTGGATCATGGCGGCTTCAATGGCACTGGTCAGGGATTGGGAAATGTAATTTTCAATTGAGAGGATCTCTTCCGTTGCGATGGGATCGGAAGGATGGAACCGGTCAAGGAGCCTTGCCATTCCCAGGGGAAAGCTCTCTTTCCAGAAAATCTGCCGGTCATCGGCAATTATCAGTTCGTTGCTTCCTCCCCCTATGTCGAGTATCAAATGCTTTTCTCTGCCCATTTCGACCGCCTGCCTTACTCCCTGGTATATAAGGCCGGCTTCCCTGTCGCCCGATATGATCCGGACGTCTATGCCGTGCTTTTCCCTGATGGTCCGTGTGAACTCAGGACCGTTAGCTGCCGATCTTATCGCCGAGGTGGCAAAAGCATGGATGGCTCCGGGCTCAATCCCGTAATCCCGGATATAGCTCATCTGATTGTCAATGGCCGCCAGTCCCCGCCCAACAGCTTCAGGGGTGATCTCGCCGCGGTTGATCCCTCGCTCTCCAAGCTTTACCGGCTCCTTCCGGCTCAGAATTATCCTGGTATCGTTGCCGGCGCCGGTTTCTGTTATCAGCAAATTAAAGGTGTTGGTGCCAAGATCAAGGATTGCGGTTCTCATTTAAATCATATTAAAAAGTATGGCATTGCCGGCAAATCTGACCGGATCATCAATAGCAGTAGACAACAAACATGCCCCACAGGTTCAAATGTACATGAATTTTTTTTATCCGAATTTCCCATCAATTGAAAATCCAACAAAGTGCAATTAATTGCATGGGTAATCGACGAAGTCAAAATACACACAGACGGATGAAAAAATTTTATGTTAAAGCGAAGCGGTTCCTCCTGTAAGTCAAAATTTTGTATTTTTTGGACAAAATTTTGGCTTCTTTTATTACAGGAGAAATATATATAAAGTTTTTTTTAACCGCTGTATCTCAGCCATTTCCATACTTCGGCATAATTGACCTTTTTTCCGTACATCAGGATGCCGGTACGGTATATTTTTCCCGCGAGCCAGGTGGTAAAAATAAAAGTGCCAACGAGCAATCCGCCGGAGAGAGCGATCTCCCATGTGGGCACCCCGAAAGGGATGCGGGCCATCATTATTATGGGGGATGTGAATGGTATCATGGAGAACCAGAAGGCAATGGCGCCGTCGGGATTCATTATGGCATTCATCATCACTATTATTGAAAGGATCAGGGGCACGGTCACCGGCAGCATGAACTGCTGGGTATCGGTTTCGCTGTCGGCCGCCGATCCTATGGAGGCGAAAAGGGAGGCGTACAGGAGGTATCCGCCAAGAAAATAAAACAGAAAGGCCCCCAGCATCACCCCGAAATTGATGGCGCTTACAGATGCCAGGAATTCCCTGAAAATCTGGGTGTCGGCCTCTTCCACCGGCTGGGCCTGCTGAAGGGTGCTCGAAGAAAACATGTCTTCAATGACTATGTTTTCTGAGGAAGGCACTGCAAGGTCGCTGAAAAAGATCTGCTGGGTGGCGAAGATGATCGCTGCGCTCAATATCACCCATAACAGGAACTGGGTAAGCCCTACAAGACCGATCCCCACTATTTTGCCCAGCATGAGCTGAAACGGCCTGACGGAAGAAACCAGAATTTCAATGACGCGGCTTGATTTTTCCTCGATCACGCCTCTCATCACCTGTGCCCCGAAAAGAAAGATGAAGAAATAGATCAGGAAGCCGCCTATGTAACCTACGATTATTGCGAGTTCGGAATGGCTCTCCACCTGGCTTCCGTCATCCTGCCAGACAATGGTGCGTATGTTTATGCTGGTGCGGACTGCCGCAAGGATCGCATCCAGGTTTTCGATATCATAGGCTGCAAGCTTTTGCCGCTCAATTTCCTTTTCCATTGCATTTGCAATATGCATCCTTATGTTCATCGACGGGGGACGGTCGGACATAAGCTGGACCGCGGAAGGGGTGGAGGTGACGATATGGGCAATATAAAGCACCGCATAATAGTCCGTTTCCGGAAATTTTTCCCTTACCTCCCTGACAGTGGTATTTTCAAGATAATCGAATTTGAGGTACTCTGTTTCGGGTATTTTGTCGATAAAGAGACGTGAGCTGTCGATGACTGCAATTACCCTGACTTCTCTGTCCTCCATCGTAGCAAACCAGGCAGGGCCGATTATCAGCGCGGCAAAAAGAAGGGGGCCCAGAATAGTCATCACAATGAATGATTTTTTCCGTACCCGTGTAATGAATTCCCTGCCAATTATCAGTAAGGTCTTTTTATCCATGTTGATATGTCTGTTGACTGACTTCCTCTTGTTTCCGGTTTACCAGATCGATGAATATGTCGTTCATTCCCGGTATCTCTTCGGTAAAGGATGTGATATGAAAATGAGGAAGCAGGAGGCTCAAAAGCATATTGTCGGTAGTCTGCCGGTGAATTTTGATTCTTGCCAGATGCTCTGAGGGTTTGCTTTCCACCATGTCGAGCACTTCATATTCCCCGCCAAGGATCTGGCGAAGCTTCTTTTCATCCCCCTGGAACCCTACCCGGTAAATATCAAGCTTGAATTGCTGCCTTATTGCATTTACCTCTCCTTCGATGATAACCTTTGAATTGTCTATGAGCGTAATGTGGTCGCAGAGCTCTTCCACCGAAGACATATTATGAGTGGAGAAAATTATTGTAGCCCCCCTTTCGCGCAACGCCAGTATCTCGTTTTTGAGCATATTTGCATTTATGGGGTCGAAACCGCTGAAAGGCTCGTCAAATATAAGGAGCCCCGGTTCATGCAGGACAGTGATGATGAACTGGATCTTTTGCTGCATTCCCTTGGAAAGCTCCTCGATTTTTTTGTTCCACCATGACCGGATCTCAAATTTACCCACCCAGAATTTTATTCTTTCCATGGCGGTTTTTTTATCAAGTCCTTTCAGCCGGCCGAAATAGATCAATTGCTCGCCGACCTTCATCTTTTTATACAGGCCCCGTTCCTCGGGCATATATCCGATCTGGTTTATATCGGCTGACTGCATCCTGCGTCCATGAAAAAACAATTCGCCGGTATCGGGGGCCGTGATCTGGTTTATTATCCGCAACAGGGTTGTCTTGCCAGCCCCGTTCGGACCCAGCAGCCCGTAGATGCTGCCGGCGGGTACATGCATGCTGACCCCGCTGAGGGCCTTATGGTTGACAAAGCTCTTTGAAACATTTCTGGCGGCAAATAATTCCATTGACTGTTTATTACAGGATGGGGCAAGTTATTAAATTCTTTTAACCCGGGCTATTCAAAATAGCTTTTCATCCGTTCGAAAAAGTTTTTGTCCTCCTTTGTGGGTTTCGGCTCAAAGTTGGATGAATCCCTGAATTTTTCCATGATGGCGGTCTCTTCCCTGGAAAGGTTTTTGGGAATCCAGACACTTATATTCACAAGAAGATCGCCCTTTCCGTAACCATTGATCTCAGGCAGGCCTTTGCCCCTCAGACGCAGGATCTTGCCCGGCTGGGTGCCAGGCTCCACCCTGATCTTGACTTTTCCCTCGACGGTCGGAACCTCGACGGCCACTCCAAGGGCTGCATCCGGCAAGCTCAGGTACAGGTAATAGATCAGGTCGTTGCCATCCCTTATCAGTTCGGGATGCCTCTCTTCCTCGATTACCACCAGCAAATCGCCGTTTATCCCTCCGCGCCGCGCTGCGTTGCCCTTTCCGGTGACCGACATCTGCATGCCTTCGGCAACGCCTGCGGGAATATTGAGGGTGACGACCTCGGTTTCCTTTACGATCCCTTCGCCATAGCATACACTGCATTTGCTGGTAATGGTTTTTCCTTCCCCTCCGCATGTCGGACAGGTGGATGTGGTCTGCATCTGGCCGAGAAAGGTGTTGGAGACTCTCGTCACCTGGCCCGTGCCATGGCATGTGGAGCAGCTGCTGTAGGCTGTGCCGTCTTTTGCGCCGCTTCCGTCGCAT
Source organism: Bacteroidales bacterium (assembly GCA_007119075.1). Lineage (GTDB taxonomy): Bacteria > Bacteroidota > Bacteroidia > Bacteroidales > PUMT01 > PXAP01. The sequence goes on from SKQJ01000114.1 coordinate 8,072, forward strand.
GTCTTGCAGGTAACGTATTTGTTTACCCTTATCTTTTTCTCGACTCCGTTGGCAATTTCCTTCAGGTTGAGCTTTACCTTGACCCTGAGATTTGATCCTTTGTTGACCCTGCGTCCGCGTGAGCCGGAAAAGCCCCCGAAACCTCCGAAGCCTCCCCCGAAAATATCACCGAAATGGCTGAAAATGTCTTCAACGGTCATGCCTGCGCCTCCAAATCCTCCGGCAGCTCCTTCAACTCCTGCATGCCCGTACTGATCATACCTGGCCCTTTTCTGTTCGTTGCTGAGGACCTCGTATGCCTGTGCGGCTTCCTTGAATTTCTCCTCGGTGGTCGGATCGCCGGGATTCTTGTCAGGATGATACTTCAGGGCCATTTTCCGGTAGGCTGACTTGATTTCAGCCTGGGTTGCATTTCTTTTTACTTCGAGTATTTCGTAATAATCTCTTTTTGCCATTATTGATTTTCTTCCGTTTAAGTCTCTATAATTGTATGCTATTCACCGATCACCACCTTTGCGTACCTGATTACCTTCCCGTCTATCTGATAGCCTTTTTCAATAACATCGACAACTTTGCCCCGGTCCTTTTTGGAGGGGGCCGGTATCTTGGTCACAGCTTCATGGAGATCGGTGTTGAACTCTGTTCCTGTTGCCTTGATTTCCTTCACACCCTTCATGGCAAGGAAGTCCCTGAATTTCCCGTGGATAAGCTCGATGCCCTTTCTGATCGCCTTTACATCGTCAGTGGCGTTCATAGCTTCAACGGCGCGATCCATGTCATCGATCACCGGCAAAAGGTCGTTAATAATTTCGGATCCGGCGGTTTTGGTCAAGTCTGCCTTCTCCCTCAGGGAGCGTTTCCTGTAATTATCATACTCGGCTGCCAGTCTGAGATACCTGTCTTCCTGCTCCCTCAGTTTTTCGGCAAGCAGAAGTTCCATGTTTGCTTCTTCCTGTTCATGCCGCTCTTCCTGTTCCTCTAAAGTGTCCCGGAGCTCTTCCTGCTCCGTTTTATGGGAATTGTCATTGGTTCCTTTATCCGTTTTCCCGTCGTGACGGCCCTTCGCCGCCTCCTGGCTTTCATGCCCTGTTTTCGAGGAACTTTTTCTGTTTTTTGCCATAAATGAAAATTGTTATTTGTATTTTAAAACCGAGTAAAAATTGCAAACAAATTCCAGACCATAATTATCAGAACGACAATTTGGCATGTTAATTATCAATCAGCCGGGATTTGCAGGCATATCTGCAAAAAGGCTGCCATTAATGTTCCAGGTATTGGTATAAGGCTTCCATCAACAGGTCGCCGCTAAGGTTCCTGCCTATTATTACCCCGTCTCCGTCAATAAGATAGCTGGCAGGGATTCCCCTTACCTGGTACATGGCGGCGGGTACCGAGTTCCATCCCCTGAGATCGCTTACATGAGCATCCCATTCAAGCCTGTCTTCCTTTATTCCGCGTACCCAGGCTTCACGGGTGTTGTCGAGGGAGACGGAATAAATGGCAAAGCCGCTGCCATTGACAAATTGCCTGTCCCTGAACTGATGCCATGCAGCAACTTTTGATGGATTGCCTCTTCTGCAGGGACCGCACCAGGAAGCCCAGAAATCTATCAGGACCATGCTTCCCCTCAGGGATGATAAGGCAATGGTCTCGCCGTCGGGCGATTCAAGCTCGAGCTCGGGTGCTGTATCTCCCGGTTCCAGACCGGTTTTGTTGGTCGGCTCCACCGTATCGGCAATTATTGGTTCCATCCTGCCCCGGTTTTCCGAAACATACCAGACTCCCAGAGCCGTGAGCAGCACAACAATTGCCAGGATTCTTATTGATCGCATTTTCACCTGTTTCCGGTTTAAAGTTAAGTGAATCACCACCAAAGACGGTGGATTTCAAAGCTGGATCAAGAACCTTAAGGCAGTCTCTTTATCCGGGCACCGAGGGGGTTGAGGCGCTCATCAATCCTTTCATAGCCCCTGTCAATCTGTTCGATGTTGTTGATTATGCTGGTTCCTTCGGCCGACATGGCCGCGATAAGCAGGGCTACGCCTGCCCGGATGTCGGGAGAAACCATATTGGTGCCCCTGAGCCTGAACTGTTTGTTCAGCCCGATTACCGTCGCTCTGTGAGGATCGCAGAGTATTATCTGCGCACCCATGTCCATCAGCTTGTCGACAAAGAACAATCTGCTTTCAAACATTTTCTGATGGATCAGAACACTTCCCTTGGACTGTGTTGCCACAACAAGGAAAACGCTGAGCAAATCGGGAGTAAGCCCCGGCCATATGGCATCGGCAATGGTCATAATTGACCCGTCGATGTAAGTTTCAATTTCATATGATGGCTGGGAGGGCACATAAATATCGTCATCGCGGCGCTCGAGTCTGATTCCCAGTCGCCTGAAAGCATCGGGAATTATTCCCAGGTTATCGTATGATACGTTCTTTATTGTTATTTCAGATCCGGTCATTGCCGCCATGCCGATAAAACTGCCGATCTCAATCATGTCAGGCAGGATCCGGTGAACAGTGCCCCCGAGCCGGTCGACCCCCTCGATGGTCAGCAGGTTGGATCCGACCCCGGTGATCGCAGCACCCATCCTGTTGAGCATCTTGCAAAGCTGCTGAAGATACGGTTCACAGGCGGCGTTGTAAATGGTGGTGGTTCCCTTTGCAAGCACGGCGGCCATGACAATATTTGCGGTTCCGGTAACAGATGCTTCATCAAGAAGCATATATGTCCCCCGAAGATCTTTGGCCTGTACCTGGTAGAAATCCTCCTTCTGGTTATATTCAAATCTGGCTCCCAGCTTCATGAAGCCGAAAAAATGAGTGTCAAGCCGGCGGCGCCCTATCTTGTCGCCTCCCGGCTTGGGCATGTATGCCTTTCCGAATCTTGCCAGCAGCGGCCCGATGATCATCACCGATCCCCTTAACCCGGCCGCCCTTGTCCGGAAATCCTCTGTGAGGAGATATTCGGGATCCACCCGGTCGGCGGTAAATTCATATTCTCCGGGCCCGTTCCTGGTTACTGAAACACCGAGATGCTTCAGCAGCTCAATCAGCCTTATCACGTCAAGAATTTCGGGAATATTGCTTACGGTGACTTTTTCGGGCGTGAGAAGGCATGCAGAGATGATCTGCAGCGCCTCGTTTTTCGCACCCTGGGCAGTCACTTCCCCTTTAAGGGAGTATCCTCCCTGGATCTCGAATGAAGCCATAGCTAATCATATTTGGTTGGAATCAATTGTGCCCGCTGATATGACCGGTCAGTTCCCGCTCTTAGGCTGGTGCTTCGGAACGAACTTTTTCTGAACTTTTTTCTTCTTGGTCCGGGCGAGTATTTCCTTTGATTCGGAAAGCCTCATTTCGGATCCCTTGTCGATCTTGCCGCCTGAAAGCTCCCTGAGATCATTGTATATGATGTCGTCGGTTACCTGGTTCCTGTTCCATGTCAGATAGCTTTTTTTCATATGGTTGGCTATCATCTGAACAAGCGCATCTCTTTTTTCGCCTTCTTCCATTTCCGTTGCAGCCTTGATCATTTGCTCCAGTATCTTCCCGTAATGCTTGTAGCGAATAGGGTAGTCATTGTAGGGAACAGTCTTTGGTTTTTCTGTCAGTATTGATTTGGCCGGGGGTTCGTAGGGAAAGTCGATATCGAGGCTGAAGTCGGAAATAATGGCAAGATGATCCCACAGTTTGTGCTTGAAATCATTTATATCCCTGAGGTGGGGATTCATGTTGCCCATAATGGATATTATTGTCCTGGCAGCCTTGTTGCGTTCTTCCCTGTCCTCCAGGGTGGAAATGTGCCGGACCATTTTATGTATGTTGCGGCCGTACTCGGGAATAGCCATTTTATCCCTGCTGGTGTTATACTCTTCTATCATCGGATTTTTTTCTTGCATTGCCGGGGTGGATTATTAAAATGTAAAATTATAAAATAAACATGGAAAAAACGGCTTTTCAGCCGGTTAATTGCATCGGCTGACTGACTGGCTTCCTTTATTGCTGTTTTTGATGCATCATAAAATGAGCATATTTGATGGCTACAGTAGGCCGGAAGAGCCCCTGACCAGGCCGGATATCCTTTTAAGAAGGCAAGATTTTAAGCTTTGCAAATTTTAACAGCAGCTGTTTCTTGCCGGCAGCCGTGAATTCTACCGTTGCCCTGGCATTGGGCGGCTCGCCTTCAAGTGTCAGCACCACCCCCCTGCCGAACCGGTCATGCTGGACATTCATGCCCGCCTGCAGAGCTGAAAGATCGTCGCTCTGGGTTTCGCTGGTATTCCGTGCCCTGTCCATCCTTACCAGCCGGCCGCCGTGCGTCTGGCTGCGCGGCGGGGGAGAAGCTTCCGCGGGTTTGGTGGCGCTGCCGGACCTGTAGCGGTCACCGGAGCCACCCTGTCTGCCATGACCCGGTGAATCGATGATTGCCGGTCTTTTTTGCCGCTGCATGCCGTTGCTGGTTTCTGCCACCGGGTGCTCCAGGAACCGGGGATCTATCTCCGAAAGGAACCTGCTGGGGCTGCACATGGCCGGAACCCCCCACCGGTAACGGGTTACGGCATGAGAGAGGGTCACGGTCGATCCGGCACGCGTAATTGCGACATAAAACAGCCTTCGCTCCTCTTCCAGTTCGGCCGGACTGGCTGCGGCAAAGCGGTTGGGAAAAAGCTCCTCTTCCAGTCCGCCGACATAAACATGATCAAATTCCAGTCCCTTGGCAGAATGGATGGTCATCAGGGAAACCTTGTTCCGGTCGTCCGGTTTTTCCGTATCAGTATCGGTAAGAAGCGAAACATTATGCAAAAATGTGTTGAGCGAGGCATCCTCTCCCATTTCTGTCTGTCGGGAAGTGAATTCCTTCACGGCATTCAGCAATTCCTGGATGTTCTCATATTTGGCGATATTCTCGGCAGATTTCGGATCGAAAAGGTCTTTGAGGATGCCCGAAGCCGAAGCGATATGCATTGCCGTTTGCCATGCATCACCGCCGGGCGCCTTCAGTGAAAAATCATTGATCAGATCAGCAAAACCTTTAAGCCTGGAAGCAGTACCGGCATTAATATTCAGGACGGGCCGGTATTTTTCGGTATCGGCTACTATTTCCCAGGGATGCAGTCCCGCTTCATTTGAAAGGGAAACAATCTTGTCCACGGTAGCCTTGCCTATGCCCCGTGCAGGGTAATTGATGATCCTGTTAAAAGCCTCCCTGTCGCGATTGTTGATCGCAAGCCGGAAATAGGCAAGCAGATCCTTGATTTCCTTGCGCTGGTAAAAGGAAAGACTTCCATAAACCCTGTATGGTATCCCCTGCCGGCGAAGGGCTTCTTCAAAGATCCGGGACTGGGCATTTGTCCTGTAAAGAATGGCAAACCCGGAATAATCGCAGCGTCGCGCCTCCTTTTTTTCAGCTATCGATTTTGCAACTGAAGCTCCTTCTTCAAGGTCCGTGGGGCATTCCATCACGATTATCTTTTCACCGGTTTCCCTGGCAGACCAGATCTTCTTGGGGATCTGATCCTTATTCCGGGCAATCAGGCTGTTGGCTGCGTTTACTATGATTTTGGTTGAACGGTAGTTTTGTTCCAGCTTGAATATCCTGTGCTCAGGGTAATCTTTCCTGAAATTCAGGATATTTTCAATTCTGGCGCCCCTGAAGGCATAGATGCTCTGGGCATCATCTCCCACCACGCTAAGATTCTTGTGTTTAGCGGCAAGCTTGGATACGATAAGGTACTGGGCATAGTTTGTGTCCTGGTATTCGTCCACCAGTATATAGCGGAAGGCATCCTGATATTTCGACAGAACTTCCGGGTGATCCCTGAAAAGTATGTTCGTGTTGAGCAGCAGGTCGTCAAAATCCATCGCATCGGCGAGCTGACAGCGTTTCTGGTATATTTTGAAGATGTCGGCTATACGGGGCTTCCGGGTTTTCGTGTCCTCCTCGATTATTGCCTGGTTTGAAGCGTAGGCGCCGGCGGTCACCAGGTTGTTTTTTGCCGAGGATATCCTTGCAAAAACCCCGGCCGGCTTATAGAGCTGTTCATCCAGCATCAGCTCCTTCACTATTCCCTTGATGACATTCCTGGAATCGGCGGTATCATAGATAGTGAAGTTTGACGAATAACCGGTGTGAGGCGCTTCATGCCGGAGTATCCGGGCAAAAACCGAATGGAAAGTGCCCATCCAGAGATGCTTTGCCGCCTGGTATCCTACCAGGCAGGCTATCCTTTCCTTCATTTCGACAGCCGCCTTGTTGGTGAAGGTCAGCGCCAGTATTGCGGGAGCCGGAATTCCCTGTTCCAGGAGCCAGGCTATGCGGTAGGTCAGGACCCTGGTCTTTCCGGATCCGGCTCCCGCAATAATCAGTCCCGGTCCCCCGGATTGCCGCACTGCCTCCTGCTGGGCCTCATTGAGGTCATTTATAAAGTCTCCCATTTCAATTTCTGTTTAAGCTGCCGATGACACCGCGCAAAATTACCCTCTTGCTTTCTTTTATCCAAACCTCCGATCCTGCTAATTATCAACATGCGGTTGTTTCAAAAAGAATTGATATTTTTATCCTTTTCGCGCAATTTATTCACGGGTATGTTTGTTTATATCTGAACGGGCACAATCCATTGCTGTTGTTGCTGCAAACAAGTTTAATTTTTGAATTTTAAATGCTTCCACGGTTTTTTTTCCTGATCCTTTGTTGCATTCCGGCCTCCATGCTGTCTCTGAGCGGACAGATATCCGCTTCCGGAAATGTTTCGGTTGCCCCCACGGGGTACGAAGACAGCGACGGCATCCACGACAATATCTTTATATTTTCACAGCATCAGGGTGAAATCACAGCCACTCTTCAAGGGGTCGCGGGCAGCTTTGATTTCCAGTGGTCCCGGTATGATCACCTGATCCCGGGATTTGGCGAAATTTTTCAAGCAGACCAGGGGAGCGTTTCCCGGGTCGCCGCTCCCCGGAGCGGCGGATACCAGGTGAGGGTCACCGGCGCAGGTGGCATCGACACCCTTCTGAGGGCATGGGTATTTGTCAATACGAAAGAGCCCTCTCCCAGTTTCCGGGTTGCCCGTTATGACTGCCAGGTTCTGGATCTGGCCGGCACGGCCGGTATAGACACATTCTTTTATTACAATCCGTATGATCATGAGAGAAACGCATTGCAGCCCGTGATCCGGTGGACGGCCGACCCGTCGCTGCAGATGCCCTCCAGACGCCTTGATCCAAGGATATGGAGCCCCCCGCCCGTTGCCACCGAATATACCCTGACCGTCGATTATTACTCGGGGCAGGCCTCTTATTCCATGACCCTCGATCCTTTGACGACAAAGGCGGAATTTGAGATCGAGCCTGCAGAGGGCGAAGCCCCGCTAGAGGTGACCTTTAACTCCGGAAAATCGCTCAATGCACTGGAATATCAATGGACGTTCGATTACCGGACCAACGATCCGGAAGTGCCGGTGCCGGATGACCTTACTTCCGACCCGACCTACACTTATTACATCCCCGGCGAATACCAGATCTCGCTCCGCACCATAAACGGTCTGTGTGAAGATCTGTATATAGGAACGGTTCCGGTAAGCGTATATCCCTCTGAACTGGAAGTGGCCAATGTATTTTCGCCCGACGGCGACGGATACAATGATGTCTATATGGTTCACGGAGTCTCGTTGCGGGAGTTCCACGCTGTAATCTTCAACCGCAACGGCATGAAGGTTTATGAATGGACCGATCCCAAAGAGGGATGGGACGGCCTGAAAGGAGGAAAAACCGCTTCTCCCGGAGTATATTTCTACACAATTACCGGTGTTGGCTGGGACGACAAGGAATACAAGTTCTCGGGCCCCCTCAGTCTCTACCGGAACAGATAGCCCCTGTCGGGAGCCTTGAGCAGTTGCTTATGCCAGGCTGCCGGCATCCTGTTCACCGGGCCCCGCCATAAAAATCACTTCCTCTCCTTTACTGAATCATCGTAATTTGGTATATTTATGGCTTACAACATACCAAATTATGCGGTCATGGCTGAATATATGCAGAATATTTTTAACGGCGAATATCTTTTTTCCGTTTACCTGTTAAGCTCCCTTCTTGTCTTTGCCTTTCTGTCGGTGCTTGTTCTGATCCTCAACAAGGCCGCAAAGTCATGGGTGAACGAGGATACTTATGAGCTGATTGTCAGGCTGAGAAAAAAAATAAGGATTCCGGTGATATTGCTTCTGATTTTCCTTTCATTTTCAATACCCGCCTCTTTTTTTGACGATGAAATAAGGCCCCTTGAGCCTTTAGGCGCGGTGATGTCGGCCATGGTGATAATCTTTGTAAGCTGGATACTGATACAGGCGGTATACCTGATCAAGCATTTTGTACTGGGCCGGTTCGACATGGATGATGCCGACAACCTGAGGGCCAGGAAAATATATACCCAGTTCCGGGTCCTGGAGAATATCATTTTATTTCTTATAGTAGTTATCGCCCTGTCTCTTATTTTGATGTCATTTGAAGGCATAAGAAGGATTGGGGTAAGCCTTATTGCATCGGCGGGAGTTGCCGGAATAATAATCGGCTTTGCCGCCCAGAAGGCCATCGGCACCATCCTTGCCGGCATACAGATAGCCCTGAGCCAGCCGATACGGCTCGATGATGTTGTAATAGTCGAGAACGAATGGGGCAGGATAGAGGAGATCAACCTGACCTACATCGTGGTGGCAATCTGGGATCAAAGGCGGCTGGTGATCCCGACCACCTATTTTATTGAGACCCCGTTCCAGAACTGGACCCGCAACACCTCTGAAATACTTGGCACGGTTTTCCTCTATGCCGATTATACCCTGCCGGTTGATGCGGTAAGGGGGGAGCTCGACAGGCTGCTTGAGGGAAACCCGCTGTGGGACGGCAAGGTGAAGGTCATACAGGTCACCGATGCCACTGAAAGAACTGTCGAGATACGTGTGCTGGTAAGCGCAGTCGATTCGGGAACTGCCTGGGATCTCAGGGTGCAGCTGCGCGAAAAGCTGCTTTATTTCCTTCAGCAAAACTATCCCCAATGCCTTCCAAAAGCCCGGCTGGAGATCGCAGGCGACAAAAAAAATGACCCGGGAATCGGACAGGGCCTTTCGGATTGATCTTTCTGCTCTCCGATCGGTTTTCGATTGCCCATGCAATGTTCTTTTCTCCGATCGGTTTTCGATTGATGGGAAATTCATTTATTTTTGCGACCGGAAAAATCACAAATAATCTCTCAGCAACATGCAGATAAATTCTAAAAAGCCAGGATTTGTTTTAAAGATCATTGTCCTGACACTTCTTGCCAGTGGCATTTTTTCCTGCGCCGGGCCCGCCCCTGAAAAGGCAAGCCAGTGGCCGCACGCAGTTAACTACGAGATATTCGTGAGATCATTCTGCGATTCCAGCGGCGACGGGATAGGTGATATCAGGGGAATGACCTCCAGGCTCGATTACCTCGCTGATCTGGGGATAGAGGGTATATGGCTGATGCCTGTCCATCCTTCCTCGTCCTACCACAAATACAATGTCGAAGATTATTACGAAATCCACCCCGATTACGGAACTCTGGATGATTTCAGGGAATTCGTCGAAGAGGCACATAAAAGGGGCATAAGGGTAGTCATCGACATGGTTATCAACCATTCCGGCAGCGGGCATCAATGGTTCAGGGATGTCATTGAGAACGGAAAGGAAAGCCCCTACCATGATTATTACATCTGGGCGCACGGCGACACCCTGCCACGCCACATTGAGCGAATGGCAGAGGGATATCCAGATTACGGAAGAAGGAACCGCTGGAATAACCTGAGAGGCACCGAATACTGGTATTACAGCTATTTCGGCCGCTCAATGCCGCAGCTTAATTATGATAATCCCGCAGTCAGGCAGGAAGTATTCGAAATTGGCCGTTTCTGGCTTGAGGAGATCGGGGTAGATGGTTTCAGGCTTGATGCTGCCCGCCACATTTACCCTGAAAACAGGGTTGAAGATATTCACCGGTTCTGGGAAGAATACCGGGAGGAGATGCTCTCGGTCAGGGGAGATGTCTACCTGCTTGGCGAGGTCTGGGCTTCTGCCCCGGAGGTTGCCCCTTTTTTGAACGGTTTGCCGGCCCTTTTCAACTTCGACCTTTCCGAAGCAATACAAAGGGCGGTGACAGAAGAAAAGGAAGGCGGGCTTGTTGAGGACCATTTAAGCACGCTGAACCATTACCTTGGCATCAATCCGGAATTCATCGACGCCACTTTCATAACAAATCATGACCAGAACAGGATCATGAGCGTGGTCGGCGGCGACCACAACAGGGCCCGGATGGCGGCAGCCCTTCTTTTTACCCTGCCAGGCTCTCCTTATGTTTATTACGGGGAGGAGACAGGAATGCTTGGAACCAAACCCGATCCCAATATCAGGGAAGGGTTCCTCTGGGATGTTGACAGCCTTGACGGATGCAGGCCGACCTGGAAGGTGCCGGTATATAATACCGACAATACGGTTACGCCGCTAGCGCTGCAAATGAAGGATGAGAGTTCGCTGTTCAGTTTTTACCGTGAGCTGATCCGGCTCAGAAACTACAGTCATGGACTTGCCCGGGGCGACTTACAGGCAACAGGATACGATGCCGATGGCCTGGTTGCCTTCACAAGAGACCATAATAATGAATCGCTGCTGGTGCTGCACAATATTTCCGGATCGCCTGTGAGCCTGGATCTTGCTGCCGGCCATGCCGCATTCGGGAAAGTAAAGTTTGCCAGCAACGGCTCCGGCAGGAACGGGCAAAGCGTTAAACTGTATCCATACAGCACAGTCATTCTTTCAAAATAATATGTGTCATTTCTCCTGTAATAAAAGAAGCCAAAACTTGAGCACCCTCTCCGGTAATTCCTCCCGCCGGTGAAAAACCGTGGTTTGCTATTCCTCTTCCTGCTCCTCTTCGTAGGCCTTGAGCAGTTTTTCCTGCAGATCGCCGGGTACGGCTTCGTATTTTGAGAAATTCATGGTATAGGTAGCCCTGCCGTTGGTGAGCGAGCTTAACGCGGTCGAGTATTTCGCCATTTCGGCAAGCGGGACCCTGGCCTTTATTTTCTCAAAGCCTTTTTCGCTGGTCATTCCTTCAATCATCGCACGCCGTCCCTGGAGGTCGCTCATAACATCGCCCATTCTTTCGGAAGGCACCATTACTTCTACATTGTAAATGGGCTCGAGTATCCGGGGCCCGGCATTCTTGAATGCTTCCCTGAAGGCATTCCTTCCGGCCAGCTTGAAAGAGATCTCGTTTGAGTCGACCGGGTGCATCTTGCCGTCATATACTGAAACCCTGATATCGCGGGCATAGGATCCGGTAAGCGGCCCCTCCTCCATCTTTTCCATAATGCCCTTAAGTATTGCGGGCATGAACCTGTTATCGATCGAGCCTCCTACGATACAGTTGTAATAAATCAGCATTCCGCCCCAGGGCAGCTTATGCTCTTCCTTCCCGCGCACGGTTACATTTATTTCCTTTCCGTTTACCTTGTATTTGACGGGATCGGGAATATTTTCCGCATATGGCTCTATCACCATGTGCACTTCCCCGAACTGGCCGGCGCCGCCCGACTGCTTTTTGTGGCGGTAAGTAGACTGGGCCGTTTTTGTGATAGTCTCGCGATAGGGGATTTTCGGGGTAATGAATTCGGTCTCTATTTTAAAGATGTTGTCAAGATGCCATTTCAGGATATTAAGGTGATACTCTCCCTGGCCGTGAACAATGATCTGTTTGAGTTCTTTCGAGTATTCGATCACAATGGTGGGATCTTCCTCATGCATCCTGGCAAGTGCCTCGCCGAGCTTTTCATCGTCCGATTCGCTTTTTGCCTTGATAGCAGTGCGGTATTTTGGTTCGGGGTATACTATCGGTTCAAACTCAACAGAATTGCCCGGAGCGCCAAGGGTATGGTTTGCTTTGGTGTTCTTGAGCTTGACGGTAGCTCCAATGTCACCGGCAGAAAGCTTTGCCGCCTTGTGGCGCGTTTTGCCCGCCACAACCAGCAATTGCGAAAACCTTTCCTTTGCGGAAGAAGAGCTGTTGACCAGGTCCATTCCCTCGGTAATCTCTCCCGACATCACTCTGAAAAAATTAATCTCGCCGATATGCTGCTCCATGCTTGTTTTAAAAACAAACACCGACACGGGGGCTTTGGAGTCGCATTTGATCTCTTTTCCGTCGGTGGTCATGGCAGGAGCAGTTTCATGAGGCCCGGGAGCGGCTTCGGAGATGAATTCCAGTATCCTGTCCACTCCCATGTTCTTCTTTGCAGAGGCACACAGTACCGGGAAGGTGTTTCTTGATTTCACTCCTGTTCTTATGCCCTTTAATATTTCTTCCTGGTCGAGGGTGCCCTTGTCGAAAAAAATTTCCATCAGGCTTTCGTCGTTTTCTGCAGCAGCCTCTATCAGCTCGTTTCTCAATTCTTCGGCCCTGTCTGCCTGGTCGGCCGGTATATCGGAAACCTGTGCCTTGCCTCCATCACCCGTATACTTGTACATTTTCATTTTGACCAGATCAATGATGGAGTCGAATCCTTCGCCCGTGGCAACGGGATACTGAACGATTACGGCCTTGCTGCCGTAGCTTTGCTTAAGGGACTCAATCACTTTTTCAAAATTTGTCTTGTCGTGATCAAGCTGGTTGACAACGAGCATAACGGGTTTGCCGTGTGATTCAAGGTGCCTTCCCTGGATTTCGGTGCCTATCTCCACCCCGTTCTGGCCGTTGATAACCACAATGGCAGAATCGGCAGGGCGAAGCGCCATAACCAGTCCCCCGCTGAAATCATCCAGTCCCGGGGTGTCGATAACATTAATTTTATAATCTGCCCATTCGGCATAGGTTACCGTGGAAAATACCGAGTTTTCATTTTCATGTTCGATCTCATTATAGTCGGAAACTGTATTTTTATTTTCAATCGCCCCCCTTCTGTCTATAACCTTGCCCTCGAAAAGCATTGCCTCCACCAGGGTGGTTTTGCCTGATTTGGGATTTCCGCAAACCAATGTGTTTTTAATCTGGTCCGTCTGGTAAGTTTTCATTTTGTTCCTTTTGTATTATTATTTATAAGCCTGATCTGATGATGGATTGACTTGTTTTTCAAATTGGGCTCAAAAGTAATAATTTTTACTCAGGATTCAATGAAACGCCTCCGACATTATCAATATTCCTGCATAGTGCAGATGTTTTTTGTGTTATTTGCAAGTTGCACAGGACCAGCCGGGTATCTGTAAACCAGTTCGGACTTGCCGGTGCTATTTGAATTTTGGAACAGTTTTTTTTTATGCAACTATTGGCCGGATATACTTTTTTGTTAATTTTGCAACTTTTCATGCAAGCCGTTACCTGTAACGGGCAATCCTTTTGTCACCAATGGTTTCCATTAACGATACAAGGTTCCCGGCTGTTCGGGAGCAGATCAGTTTCCGGTTACTCCCCGCTGTATAATCATTACCGGATAATCAGGCTATATAATAAATATTATACCGGAGCATGACAGCCGGGAGAACGGTCTCCTTATCCAGGGCATGATCAAATTTTTTCCTCAAAGGCTGCATGGATTTAGACCGGTCCGGTAAGACGGGCTTTAATGCCTGCCTTTGAAGGCGATCGGGCAGGGAAATTATTGATTAAATTTTATTGTTTTTGGAAAAAAAAGTATACCTTTGCACACCCAATTAATAAAATGCCAAGTAACTAATTGAAACTCTTTATGCCTACAATTCAGCAGTTAGTAAAAAAGGGAAGAACAAAACTTATTGAGAAGAAAAAGGCTCCCGCCCTGGATGCCTGTCCCCAGAGAAGGGGTGTTTGCGTTCGCGTATACACAACAACTCCCAAGAAGCCTAATTCTGCCATGCGAAAAGTGGCAAGGGTGCGGCTGACAAACGGTAAGGAGGTAAACTCCTATATTCCCGGCGAAGGACACAACCTGCAGGAGCACTCGATTGTTCTTATAAGAGGCGGAAGGGTGAAGGATCTTCCGGGCGTAAGGTATCACCTTATCAGGGGAGCACTTGATACGTCAGGTGTTGAAGGGCGCACCCAGAGGCGGTCGAAATACGGGACAAAAAGACCAAAAGTCAAAAAATAAGTCAAACACAGCAGAATCATACATACAATTAGATGAGAAAGTCGAAGCCAAAAAAAAGAATTTTGCTGCCGGATCCTAAATACACCGATATTGAGGTAACCCGGTTCGTCAACAATATGATGTATCAGGGCAAAAAAAGCCTTGCCTTCAATATTTTTTACGATGCCCTGAGCATTGTTGAGGAAAAGACAAAGGATACCGGCAAAACGCCATTGGAAATATGGAAGAAGGCGCTTGAAAATATCACTCCCATGGTGGAAGTGAAAAGCCGCCGTGTCGGAGGCGCAACTTTTCAGGTCCCCCAGGAAGTAAGGCCGGAAAGAAAAGTCTCACTAAGCATGAAAAACCTGATCCTCTTTTCCCGCAAGCGGGCAGGCAAATCGATGGCCGAAAAACTTGCTGCCGAAATAGTTGCCGCCTATAAGGAGGAAGGAGCCGCATTCAAGAGGAAAGAAGATATGCACCGGATGGCCGAAGCAAACAAAGCCTTCGCCCATTTCAGGTTTTAATATATAATATTATATAAACAATAGCCAGGAAGAGGGACGGACAATTCAGATGAGCAAGAGTCTAAAATACACGCGGAATATTGGTATCATGGCGCATATTGATGCCGGCAAGACCACTACCACCGAGAGAATACTGTTCTATACCGGGATCACTCACCGTATGGGCGAGGTGCATGACGGCGCTGCGACGATGGACTGGATGGTCCAGGAGCAGGAGAGGGGGATTACCATTACTTCGGCTGCAACAACCGCTTTCTGGAAATTCAGGGATGAGGAATTTAAAATAAACATAATCGATACTCCGGGCCATGTCGATTTTACCGTTGAGGTTGAGCGCTCTCTCCGGGTGCTTGATGGCGCCGTTGCCGTGTTTTGTGCAGTAGGCGGCGTTGAGCCTCAGTCAGAAACGGTCTGGAGACAGGCTGACAAATATAAAGTGCCCCGACTTGGTTTTATCAATAAAATGGATCGTTCCGGCGCCGATTTTCTTTCAGTTGTTTCACAGATGCATGAAAAGCTCGGGGCCAACCCCGTGCCCCTTCAGATTCCCATCGGAAGCGAGGAAAATTTCAGGGGTGTAGTAGATCTGATTGAAATGAAGGCTGTCGTATGGAATGAAGAGCAGTTCGGCGTTACCTATGAAATTCAGGAAGTGCCCGATGAAATCGCCGAGGAGGCAATGGAGTGGAGAATGCGCCTGATCGAGTCGGTTGCCGATGCAGATGATACAGTGCTGGAGAAATATCTTGATGACCCCGGATCAATAACCAATGAGCAGCTTATGGGTGCCATCAGGAAAGCCACGATCGGTTTAAAGGTTGTCCCTGTCTTATGCGGAGCGGCATTCAAGAACAAGGGAATCCAGCGCCTGCTCGATGCCGTCGTTTCATTTTTGCCTTCGCCCCTCGATATTGAGGCCGTAAAGGGCATCAATCCCCGAAATGATGAGGTTTCCGAAAGGAAACCGGATGCATCCGAACCGATGGCCTCGCTTGCGTTCAAGATTGCGACCGATCCGTATGTCGGGCGTCTTGCATTTCTGCGGGTATACAGTGGAAGGATCGAGGCCGGTAAGCAGGTCCTTAATGTGCGTACCGGGAAAAAGGAAAGAATTACCCGTCTTTACCAGATGCATGCCAACAAACAGATACCCAAGGATTTCATTGAGGCGGGCGACATCATTGCAGCGGTCGGGTTCAAGGATCTTCGAACAGGGGACACACTGTGCGATGAAAAAAAGCCCTTGATCCTCGAGTCGATTACCTTCCCCGAGCCCGTAATCGGTGTGGCCATAGAGCCAAAAACACAAAATGATATTGACAGGCTTGGGATGGCCTTGAACAAGCTTTCCGAGGAAGATCCAACCTTCAAGGTAAAGTATGATGAAAATTCGGGCCAGACCATAATCAACGGCATGGGTGAACTTCACCTTGAGATCCTGGTTGACAGACTGAAAAGGGAGTTCAAGGTTGAATGCAACCAGGGCGCACCCCAGGTAGCTTACAAGGAAGCAATCACAGGGACAATCGAACACCGTGAAGTATTTAAGAAGCAAACCGGCGGCCGGGGCAAGTTTGCCGATATCAGTGTCAGGATTTCGCCGGCCGACGAAGGAGTTTCGGGCCTTCAGTTCATCGACGAGGTAAAGGGAGGCAACATTCCGAAAGAGTATATACCTTCTGTCCAGAAAGGTTTCACCAATGCTATGCAGAATGGGGTGCTTGCCGGATTCCCTGTCGAAAATCTCAAGGTTGTGCTGATCGACGGCTCCTTCCACAGTGTCGATTCCGACAGCCTGTCGTTCGAGATCGCCGCAAAACAGGCATTCAGGCATGCATTGCCCAAAACAAAGCCGGTGCTTCTTGAACCCATCATGAAAGTTGAGGTGGTGACTCCCGAGGAATACATGGGAGATGTCATTGCCGATTTTAACCGGCGCCGTGGCCATATAGAAAAAATGGAAGGGAAAGCCGGCGCCAGGATCATCCGGGCAAAAGTGCCTTTGGCTGAACAGTTTGGTTATGTAACCGTACTGCGCACCCTTACATCCGGAAGAGCTACCTCAACAATGGAGTTTTCTCATTACGAAAGGATAAGCGACGATATAACCAAAAGGATACTTGAACATGCTTCAGGCCAACGAGAATCAGCATAAAATACTAAAATACGATGAGTCAGAAAATAAGGATCAAATTAAAATCATACGATCATAACCTGGTAGATAAATCGACCGAAAAGATCGTCAAAACCGTAAAGTCGACCGGTGCTGTAGTTAGCGGGCCGATTCCCCTGCCCACCCACAAAAGGATATTCACGGTGTTGCGGTCTCCTTTTGTCAACAAAAAAGCAAGGGAGCAGTTTGAGCTCAGCTCCTATAAGAGGCTGCTTGATATATACAGTTCAACTCCAAAAACAATAGATGCGCTGATGAAGCTGGAGTTGCCAAGCGGAGTTGAAGTTGAAATCAAAGTGTAACTTTTTGTTTAAATCGAATAGTAATGTCCGGAATAATTGGAAAAAAAATTGGAATGACCTCGGTCTTCGATGATGAAGGGAAACACATCCCATGTACTGTCATTGAGGCAGGGCCATGCGTGGTTACCCAGGTAAAGACTCTGGAAAAAGACGGGTATTCGGCGGTGCAGCTTGCTTTTGACGACATGAAGGAAAAATCATCCAACAAGCCCCTTCTTGGCCATTTCAAAAAGGCTAAAACCGCCCCCAAAAGAAAACTTGCTGAATTTCATGATTTCAGGCAGGAAGTCAAGCTTGGTGATACTGTAACAGTTGAGATGCTGAAGGATGATATCTGGCTTGACATAACCGGGGTGTCAAAAGGAAAAGGGTTTCAGGGCGTCGTGAAAAGACATGGGTTTTCCGGTGTTGGCCAGACCAGCCACGGACAGCATAACCGCGTACGCGCTCCCGGATCGATCGGCAGTTCATCCTACCCGTCACGTGTTTTCAAAGGTATGAGGATGGCCGGCAGAATGGGAGGAACGAACGTTATGATGATTTCCTTGCGGGTAGTAAAGCTGATCCCTGAAAGCAATCTTTTGCTTGTAGAGGGCTCCGTACCGGGCGCTAAAGGTTCATATTTAATAATTCAGCAATAATGGAACTAGCAGTTTATAATATCAAAGGAGAGGAAACCGGCAAGAGCGTCAGCCTTAACGAAGGCATTTTCGGAATTGATCCGAACGATCATGCCATATACCTGGATGTGAAACAATACCTTGCGAATCTGCGCCAGGGCACCCATAAGACGAAAGAACGTTCCGAGGTTGCCGGAAGCACCAGAAAGATCAAAAGGCAGAAAGGAACGGGTACCGCCCGTGCCGGCGATATAAAGAACCCCATTTTCAGGGGAGGCGGACGAATTTTTGGTCCCAGGCCGCGCGATTACAGCCTGAAGCTCAATAAAAAGCTGAAGAAGCTTGCCAGGAAATCTGCATTGGCCTACAAGGCTAAAAATGACGGGATAAGGGTTATTGAGGATTTCGACCTGGCATTGCCCAGAACCGGTGAATTTATCGCTATTCTTAATAATCTGAAGATAGGAGAGAAAAAGTCGCTCGTGGTGCTGACCGAACAAAATAAAAACATATATTTGTCTTCCCGAAATTTCCAGGGCGCAAAAGTTGTAACAGCCTCTGAAATAACCACATACGATATCATGAACGCTTCTGTTCTGCTGCTTTTTGAAAGCTCTGTCGATGTTTTGGATAGTATGTTAAGCAATTAGAAATTATTAATGACATGGAAATTCTTAAAAAACCTGTTATAACCGAAAAGATGACCCTGCAGGGAGAAAAGCTCAACCGATACGGGTTTATAGTTGACAAGCAGGCAAATAAATTACAGATCAGGAAAGCCGTAGAGGAAATGTATGATGTGACCGTTGTTGCGGTCAACACTATAGTATACGGAGGGAAAGCCAAATCAAGATATACAAAAACCGGAATTATACACGGAAAAACAAGCTCTTTCAAAAAAGCAATCATTACCGTGGCTGAGGGAGATACCATTGATTTCTACAGCAATGTATAGCCGGTGGCCCCGGATACCGATAGAACAAACAGTTTAATATATCAGGTTACTCAAAATGGCAGTCAAAAAATTAAACCCGGTCACCCCGGGCCAGCGACATAAGATAAAGTCTACTTTTGAAGCGATTACCGCCGAAAAGCCGGAAAAGTCACTTCTTGCCCCGATGAAAAAGTCGGGCGGCCGGAATAATACCGGTAAAATGACAATGCGATATATGGGCGGAGGCCATAAGCGCCGTTACAGGGTCATTGATTTCAAGAGAAACAAGGACGGGGTTCCCGCAGTTGTGAAGACAATCGAATACGACCCGAACCGTACGGCATATATAGCCCTTGTGGTTTATGCCGACGGGGAAAAAAGATACATCATCGCTCCTTCAGGGCTTAAACCAGGGCAGACAGTCACCTCCGGAAAGGAAGTGGCGCCGGAAATCGGAAACACACTTTTTCTTTCCGATATCCCGCTGGGGACCGTGATCCATAATATTGAGCTTAAACCCGGTCAGGGTGCCGCTCTGGCCAGAAGTGCCGGTTCCTATGCCCAGCTGACCTCCAGGGAGGGAAAATACGGAATCATCAAGCTGCCTTCGGGAGAAATGAGGATGATTTTGGTTAGCTGCCGGGCTACAATCGGAAGTGTTTCAAACGCCGATAATGCCCTGGAACGATCGGGCAAGGCCGGCAGAAGCCGCTGGCTGGGACGCAGGCCCAGGGTGAGGGGTGTCGCAATGAACCCCGTAGACCATCCCATGGGGGGTGGCGAAGGACGGGCCTCCGGCGGACACCCCCGCTCAAGAAAGGGTGTTTTTGCCAAGGGCTACAAAACCCGTGCAAAGAAAAAAGCTTCGAGCAGATATATAGTTGAGAAAAGAAAAAAATAAATCAGTAAAGACATTGTGTTATGAGCCGCTCACTGAAAAAAGGCCCCTTTATAGACTTTAAACTTGAAAAACGGGTTTCGGACATGAACCGTTCCGGCAAGAAAACAGTTATCAAGACATGGTCACGCCGTTCAATGATATCACCTGATTTTGTCGGGCACACCGTAGCAGTCCACAACGGGAACAAATTCATTCCCGTATATATTACCGAAAACATGGTCGGCCACAAGTTTGGCGAATTTTCACCCACAAGGATGTTCAGGGGCCATGGAGGGAAAAAGAAATAGAACAGACGACCGAAAAGATTTTTAATACATTTTAATAATGGGATCCAGAAAACAACAACGAGCTCAAAAGATAAAAGAGGAAAAAAAGAACAAGGCATTTGCCGTGTTGCGCAATTGCCCTACCTCTCCGCGCAAAATGCGGCTGGTTGCAGATTTGGTAAGGGGCGAAGAGGTAAACAAAGCCCTCGACACTTTAAAGTTCAGCTCAAAAGAGGCATCGCGCAAAGTTGAGAAGCTACTGCTTTCTGCCATTTCAAACTGGCAGGTCAAGAACGAGGGAGTTCGCATCGAAGACAGTCATCTGATTGTAAAGGAGATTTTTGTCGATCAGGCAAGGACCCTGAAAAGGCTGAGGCCTGCTCCGCAGGGAAGGGCTCACCGTATCAGGAAGCGCTCAAATCATGTGACCCTGGTACTGGACAAAGTTGAACCGGCAGAAATCAATATTAAATAAAAGTAAATGGGACAGAAAGTTAATCCGATAAGCAACAGGCTTGGCATTATCAGGGGATGGGATTCCAACTGGTATGGCGGGAACGATTATTCCGGCAAACTGATAGAAGACCAGCAAATACGAGATTATTTGAGTGCAAGGCTTGCCAAGGCCAGCATTTCAAAGATCATAATTGAAAGGACGCTTAAACTTATTACGGTCACCGTAAACACTGCCAGGCCCGGTATCATAATAGGCAAGGGCGGACAGGAAGTTGACAAGCTTAAGGAAGAGCTGAAGAAAATCACCCAGAAGGATGTTCAGATCAATATTTTTGAAGTAAAGAGACCTGAGCTGGATGCTACCATTGTCGCCCATAACCTGGCAAGGCAGATTGAAGGAAAGATTTCCTACAGGCGTGCCATCAAAATGGCTATTGCCTCGACAATGCGAATGGGAGCTGAGGGAATCAAGGTACAGATCAGCGGAAGGCTCGGCGGCGCCGAAATGGCCCGATCGGAAATGTACAAGGAAGGACGCACCCCGCTTCACACACTCAGGGCGAATATCGATTATGCGCTTGCCGAGGCATTGACCAAAGTAGGGCTTATAGGCGTTAAGGTATGGATATGCAAAGGGGAGGTATACGGCAAAAGGGATCTTTCTCCCAACCTTGAGGCCGGAGCACCCGGACCCGGCGGCGAAAAACCGAAAGAGCGCGGATTCAAAAGGAGAAAAAAATAGTTTAACAAGGGATAAATAAAGATACCAGGTATAATGTTACAGCCAAAAAAGACAAAATACAGGAGGCAGCAAAAAGGCAAAATGAAGGGCAATGCCCAGCGCGGGAATCAGCTTTCTTTCGGGTCGTTCGGCATAAAGGCCCTCGAGGAATCATGGATCACCGGACGCCAGATTGAGGCTGCAAGACAGGCGGCTACCCGTCACATGAAAAGGGAAGGACAGATCTGGATAAGGATTTTTCCCGACAAGCCCATCACAAAGAAGCCTGCAGAAGTAAGGATGGGCAAGGGGAAAGGAGCACCCGAAGCCTTCGTGGCTCCTGTGAATCCCGGGCGCATCATAATCGAAGCCGAAGGTGTTCCCCTGGAAATTGCCAGGGAGGCAATGAGGCTGGCAGCCCAGAAATTGCCTATTACCACCAGATTTATTGTAAGGCGCGATTTTGCCGAATAATCAATGTGATAATCAGTTATACAGGAAAATTTAGCTATGAAGATATCAGAAATAAGGGAGTTGTCGACAAGCGATATCCAGGAAAGAATAGAGACCGAAAAAAGCCTTCTGCTGAAGCTCAGAATGAATCACGCGGTCTCCCCTCTCGATAATCCGCTCAAAATCCCGGCCACCAGAAGAAATATTGCCAGGATGAGGACCGAATTGAGGGCACGAATGCTTGCTGAAAAACAGAAACCGGCTTCCGGTGAAGACAAGAGCTGATTCCGGCCGGCGGCCGGACGAAAAAATCTGCCTTGCCTTTGAAACAGAACAATAATATCGAATAACGTTATAAAATAATGGAGCGAAATTTAAGAAAAGAACGGACCGGCGTTGTCATCAGCAACAAAATGGATAAATCCATTGTGATAAGCGTCGGCCGGAGGGTCAAGCACCCCATCTACGGCAAGTTCGTCAAAAAATCGACCAAACTGATGGCCCATGACGATCAAAACAGCGCCAACATCGGCGACACCGTGAAAATAATGGAAACAAAACCGCTGAGCAGGAATAAATGCTGGAGGTTAGTAGAAATAATTGAAAGAGCTAAATAATCATGATACAGCAGGAAAGCAGATTGACCGTGGCCGATAACAGCGGCGCAAAAGAGGTGCTTTGCATAAGAGTGCTCGGCGGCAGCGGAAAAAAATATGCCAGGGTTGGCGACAAGATTGTTATCACTGTCAAGAGTGCCATTCCTTCCGGGGAAATTAAAAAGGGTACGGTCAGCAAGGCCGTGGTAGTGCGCACAAAGAATACCATACGCCGGGTTGACGGATCCTATATCCGGTTCGATGACAATGCCGTTGTTTTGCTCAACAACGTTGGTGAAATCAGGGGTACCCGTATTTTCGGACCTGTTCCCAGGGAGCTTCGTGAAAAGTACATGAAGATCGTTTCTCTCGCACCCGAAGTTTTATAATAATAAAAAAATCAAGAAATGGGCAGAAAATACCATATTAAAAAAGGCGATACGGTTTATGTGATTTCCGGGGAATCAAAGGGTCAGCAGGGAAGGGTCCTTGATCTGCAAATCAAGAAAGGCAAAGCAATAGTTGAGGGCGTGAATATGGTTTCACGACATACCAAGCCCAGTGCCAAACATACCCAGGGAGGAATCATCAAAAAAGAGGCCCCCGTAACGGTATCCAACCTGATGCTTGTTGATCCGTCGACCGGGAAACCTACAAGGATAGGAAGAAGATACGATGAAAAAAACAATCTGGTACGTTATTCAAAAAAAACAGGGGAGGAAATTAAGTAATGGACTATACGCCCGCACTTAAGAAAAAATACGCCGAGGAGGTTGTGCCTGCACTGACTAAACAGTTCAAATATAAAACGGTGATGCAGGTACCCCGGCTACAGAAAATTGTAATCAATCAGGGAGTCGGCCAGGCCGTTGCCGACAAGAAATTAATCGAGATCGCCCAGGCTGAGCTTACTGCCATTGCCGGCCAGAAAGCCGTGCAGACCGTTTCAAGGAAGGACATATCCAATTTCAAGCTCCGGCGTGAAATGCCAATCGGCGTCCGCGTCACCCTGAGGAGGGAACGCATGTATGAATTCCTTGAAAGGCTTATAGCGGCAGCTCTTCCGCGGATCAGGGATTTCCGGGGAGTCAGCAGCAAATTTGACGGGAGAGGCAATTATACCCTTGGAATTTCTGAACAGATAATTTTTCCCGAAATAGATATTGACAAGATCAACAAAATAATGGGAATGGAGATCACCTTCGTTACAACGGCCCCGACCGATGAGGAAGGTTTCGCGCTGCTGAAGGAATTCGGCATACCATTCAAAAATGTAAAAAAGAATTAACAATATGGCAAAAGAGTCAATGAAAGCGCGCGAACGGCGCCGTCAGAAACTGGTTGACCGTTACGCTGAGAAACGGGCAAAACTTAAGGAAGAAGGTGATTATGTTGGCCTGAGCCGCTTACCGCGGAACAGCAATCCTATCAGGCTTCATAACAGATGCATGCTTACCGGGCGTCCCAAGGGATACATGCGTCAGTTCGGACTGAGCAGGATAACTTTCAGGGAAATGGCTTCCAAAGGACTTATTCCGGGTATAAAGAAAGCAAGTTGGTAGTAATATTATAAAATTCATTAAGATGACAGATCCTATAGCAGATTATCTTACGCGGCTGAGAAATGCATTGATGGCCAAGCATAAGATTGTCGAGATACCTGCTTCAAACCTGAAAAAGGACATTACCAAAATCCTGTTTGAAAAAGGCTATATACTTAATTACAAGTTCGAAGATAACGCAGTCCAGGGAAATATCAAGATTGCACTGAAATACCATCCCGAAACCAGACAGCCCGCAATTAAATCCCTCCGCAGGGTCAGCAGGCCCGGTTTGCGGCAGTACAAGGGAAAGGATGAGCTTCCCAGGGTGCTCAACGGGCTTGGGATTGCCATTCTGTCAACCTCCCAGGGAGTTATGTCTGACAAGGAGGCCCGGAAGAAAAGCATTGGCGGCGAAGTATTGTGTTACGTTTATTAATTGGAGGAACTGCAATGTCAAGAATTGGAAACTTACCTATAGAACTGCCTGAAAAGGTTGAGGTCAGCATCGACAAAAAAAACCTGGTCAAAGTGAAAGGTCCCCTCGGGGAACTCGCACAACAGGTTGATCCGCGGATTACTGTGAAGCTGAACGATAACCAGGTGGTATTGTCGAGAAACTCTGAAGATAACCAGAGCAAGTCGATGCACGGACTGTACCGTTCACTTATATACAATATGGTTGTTGGTGTTACCAGCGGCTTTGAGATCAAACAGGAGCTTGTGGGCGTAGGGTACAGGGCTGAGGCCAAAGGGCAGGTGCTTGAGCTCAGTCTTGGCTATTCCCATGATATCCATTTTCAGATACCCCCCGAGGTAAAAGTTGAAGCCTTAACCGAGCGTCGTGCAAATCCTGTAATCACCCTGAAGAGCATAGACAAGCAGCTGATCGGACAGGTGGCGGCTAAAATCCGGTCATTCCGGAAGCCGGAGCCATATAAAGGCAAAGGCATAAAGTATGTCGGCGAACAGCTCAGGAAAAAGGCCGGCAAATCTGCAAGTGTTTAATAATTTTTAAAACAGGATCAATCATGTCTTTGACAAAGGTAAAAAGGAGAAAACGGATCAAAATGAGGATCCGCAGAAATATTTCCGGAACCGGGGACCGGCCCCGGATGACGGTGTTCCGCAGCAACAAGGGAATGTATGTGCAACTGATCGACGATCTCAACGGCCGGACGCTCGTGGCTGCATCATCCCTGAAGGCGGAAGGAGAGGATCCCGGTAAAACAAACAAAATCGAACAGGCAAAACTGGTGGGCAAAATGATTGCCGGGAAATCGCTGGAAAAAGGCATTTCACAGGTGGTTTTCGACAGGAATGGTTACTTATATCATGGCAGGGTTAAAGCATTGGCCGATGCTGCCAGGGAAGGAGGATTAAAATTTTAAGCTATGTCAACAACAATCAGAAAAGTAAAAACCAGTGATCTGGAACTTAAAGACCGCGTTGTAAGCATCCAGCGTGTTACCAAAGTCACCAAAGGAGGCCGGACATTCAGTTTTTCAGCCATCGTTGTGGTGGGCAACGAAGATGGTATTGTCGGCTATGGGCTTGGCAAGGCCAACGAGGTAACCACGGCAATATCCAAGGGCATAGAGGATGCAAAAAAGAACCTTGTAAGGATACCCGTCCATAAAGGCACTATTCCGCATGAGCAGTACGCTAAATATGGCGGTGCGAGAGTGTTCCTGAAACCCGCATCACATGGTACGGGCGTAGTTGCCGGAGGTGCAATGCGTGCCGTGCTTGAAAGTGTGGGCATCATTGACGTGCTTGCAAAGTCCAAGGGATCGTCCAATCCGCATAATCTTGTCAAGGCCACTTTCGAAGCGCTTATGCAACTGCGGGATCCACATACAATTTCGGAACTGCGGGGAATTCCCCTCGAGAGAGTTTTTAACGGATAATAAATAATAACAACATGGCCAGAATTAGATATACCCAGGTAAAAAGCAACATCGGAAGCACACAGCGGCAAAAGAGAACACTGGAGGCACTGGGTCTTGGCAAAATAAGCCAGAAGGCAGAAGCTGAAGCCACCCCGCAGATCCGGGGCATGCTGGAAAAGGTACGCCATTTGCTTAAAATTGAAGAGGTAAAATAAATAACAGATTAAATTAAGGATATGGATTTGAGTAATTTAAAACCCGCCAAAGGTTCTGTCAAAACAAATAAAAGGCTGGGCAGGGGAGAAGGATCCGGGCGGGGAGGAACCGCTACAAAGGGTCACAAGGGTCAAAAATCCCGTTCCGGATACAGCCGGACGGCTGGATTTGAAGGCGGACAGATGCCCCTGCAGCGGCGGGTCCCCAAATTCGG